>CALWXR010000121.1 GCA_944385535.1 uncultured Oscillospiraceae bacterium | reverse complement strand
GGGCCCTCGGCGGATATCTATTCCCTGGGGCTAGTGCTGTACTGGATGCTTAACAGGAAAACCCTGCCCTTCCTGCCGCTTCCGCCGGAAATATATACCACCAATCAGGAAAAACAGGCCAGAGATCGCCGGTTTTCCGGGGAGCCGCTGCCCCCGCCTGCGGATGGCAGCAAAGAGCTGAAGAGGATCGTCTTAAAAGCCTGTGCCTTTGAACCGAAGGATCGGTATTCAGATCCTGAAGAAATGAAGCGGGAGTTAGAAAAACTGCTGTCCAAACAGAAACCGGACAATGACAAGGATAAAACCGTTATGGAGCCTAAAACGGTCTTGGATCCGGATGAGGATCATGAGGAATTGACGCAATTGCGGAAGCAGACGGAAACAGTGATCCAGCCGGTGCGGGGAAGAACAGAGCGGCAAACAAATGGGGATCAGAGCCCAGGTCAAAAAAGGAAGGTGTTACTGGCGACTGCGGCGGCAATGTGCCTGCTTTGTTTGGCAATCGGTATCTGGGAATCCCGGGATAGAATGCCGGATACTTCGGAAAGTAATCAGGCAGCCATGGATACGCAAGAAAGTGGGAAAAGTATTCTTGTAACCGAGAATAATCAAGAGTTTACTGAACGAGAAACCATTCAAGAAGAACCCTCTCGGAATTTTGCGTATGATATATTAGCTGACGGAACGGTGACCATAACCGGTTATACAGGCAGCGCCTCCAAATTACAGATCCCAGCTGAGTTAGACGGGCATCCTGTCACCGGGATCGGAGATGCCGCGTTTGTTGATTGCGACAGTTTGACGCAGGTTATTATCCCGGAGGGCGTGACTTCCATTGGTTTTTTTGCGTTTGAACGTTGCGATAGTCTGCAGCAGGTCACCATCCCGGAGAGCATGAGCACCATAGGACAATTTGCCTTTCTGGAGTGCTACGGCTTAACAGAAATCTCGATCCCAGAGGGAGTGACCGACATAGGAAAGGGCGTGTTTTCAGGCTGCCGCAGTTTGACGGAGCTTTCTATTCCAGATGGAATTACTACCATCGGGGAGTCTACATTTAGTGAATGCTATAGCCTGGTGGAAATCACAATTCCGGAGAGTGTGACCTACATCGGACCAACTGCGTTTGATAGCTGCGAAAACCTGATGTCGATTACAATTCCAGAGAACGTGACTTTCATTGGGGCTTGGGCGTTTGAAATGTGCTACAGTCTGGAAGAAGTCTATTATACCGGCAGCGAAGATCAGTGGCAGCAGATCCAGTTTGTGGATGGGAATGACCTTCTGATGAATGCTCAGATCCATTACAACAGCTAAAACCTGGGAGGGAAGAGAGATGGCAAACAAAGAGGAATTATGGCCCGGATGGGAGACGGTTCGGGTGATCGGCCGGGGCGGATTTGGGTGTGTGTATGAGATCCGGCGCACCGTTCGGGGAAGGACTGAGCACGCGGCGCTGAAGGTGCTGAGCATCCCCAAGGATGAAGAAGAGCTTCGGGAACTGCGGTCTGACGGGTATGACAACGAGAGCATGACCCTGTATTTCAGCGAGGGCCGGGAGAAGATTGAGGATGAGTATGCTAATGTGGTGTACTGCGATGACATCCGCAGCGGCAAGCAGAGCAAAGGCTTCTGCTAGGATATCTATGGAAGCTTTGAGGTAGAGGATTTCTGATGATCTCCATTCCACGGAAACAATAGGAAATTTAAAAGCTGGCACTGAAAAGGCTAAGCGGAACAACAAGAAAATGTAGCCAATAAGAGAGGAGCCACTATGAGTTTTTTCTTGAAAGCGGCCTGCGCTTCTCATCGTGGGAAGATTCGGGTCAAAAATGAGGATAATTTTTATTTCGATGGGAAGATTCTGGAAGCGGAAAGCAACGGACTGAAGCATCCGGCAACGATGGAAGCACCGGTGGGCCAGGGATTGTGCCTTGCGGTGTTTGACGGCATGGGCGGGGAAAATTTCGGCGAGGAGGCGTCCTTTTCTGCTGCCAAAGCAATGCAGAATACGGAACGGTCGCTGAAGGATTATCTGATCTCCGAACGGGAATATGTCAAACGCCTGGCCCTGCGTTTAAATCAGGCGGTGGTAGACACGGCCAAGAAGCGAAAAACTACCCATATGGGTTCCACAGTGGCGGCACTGTATTTCCGGGGACGATACGTCTATGTGTGCAACGTGGGAGACAGCCGGGCTTACCGGCTGCGGGCAGGGGAGTTCTTGCAGATCTCCAAGGATCATTTCGATCCCAGGCCCTTAAGACCGGGAAAGAAAGCCGCGCTGATTCAGTTTTTAGGCATTGACCCGGAAGAATTGCTGTTGGAGCCATATGTCGCAAAAGGAGAAATGAAAAAAGGAGATCTGTATCTGCTGTGCAGCGATGGGCTTACAGATATGCTGACAAACTTTGAAATCTGTGATCTTATGATGCAGCATACGGATGTGGAAAGCACTGTCAATGCGCTGATCCAAGCGGCGTTGGAGCGGGGCGGTCGGGATAATATAACGGTGATTATCTGTAAAGTGGCATAGACTAGTGCTTTGTTAAATCTAAATCTTTCATAAATCAGAATATTGTGCTATAATAACCTCAGATGATAATAGGGGGT
>CALWXR010000120.1 GCA_944385535.1 uncultured Oscillospiraceae bacterium | reverse complement strand
CGGCCATGTGATTCCGCACTGACTGACTTAATCCAGCAAAAAGGCGCAAGAGGAGCGAATGCTATGACTTTTCGGGAAAATTATTTGCGTATGGCCCGCTTCGAAGGGCCGGACTATATCCCCATGAGCTACTGCATCAACGGCGCCTGCTGGGATGCCTACCCACAGGAACAGCTTCTGGACCTCATGGAAGCGCACCCCTTTCTGTTTCCTGATTTTAAGCGGCCGAAAACGCCCATAAAGCTGGACTTCCACCCGGTTGCCCGCAAGGATGTCCCGTACCGGGATGACTGGGGCTGCATTTGGGAAACGACCCAGGACGGCATCACCGGCACCGTCACCGGGCACCCCCTGGCGGACTGGGAGAGCTTTAAAGCCTACCTGCCGCCGGACCCCGAAAAAGTTATGGGCATCGGCCCCATCGACTGGGTGGAGGAGGCCAAATCCGTTGCCGCGGCCAGGGAACGGGGCGATTTTGTGGGACGGAGCCTGCGCCATGGCCACACCTTTTTGCAGCTGTGCGACATCCGCGGCTATGAGAATCTGCTCTTTGACATGGTGGACGAGGACCCACGGCTTTGGGAACTCATTGACATGGTGGAACAATTCAACCTAGGGCTGGTTACCCGGTACTGCGCTCTTGGCGTGGATATGATGGGGTACGCCGAGGACCTGGGGATGCAGAGAGGTCCCATGCTCTCGCCGGACCAGTTTGCCAAGTACATCCTGCCCAGCTACCGGCGGCTGATCCGCCCGGCCCGGGAATCCGGCGCGTTGATCCACATGCACTCCGACGGCGACCTGCACATGCTTCTGGACGACATTCTAAGCGTCGGCGTCGACATCATCAACTTGCAGGACTTAGTCAACGGTATTGACTGGATCAAGGAAAATCTGGCGGGCAAGCGGTGTATCGAGCTGGACATTGACCGGCAGTTGGTGACGGTAAGCGGCACGCCGAAAGACATTGACCGGCTGATCCGTTCCGAAGTGAAGGCCCTGGGCAGTAAGCAAGGGGGTCTCTGCATGATCTACGGCTTGTACCCGGGAACGCCCATTGAAAACGCCGCGATGGTCATGGACGCCATGGAAAAATACGCCTTTTATTTCTCTTGATCCTCTCAAAGCACAAGATCGCACGCGGGCAGCGGCGCGGCGCGGAAGTGGGAAGGACTCGGGACGTCGCGCCGGACAGGTCTGGTTTTACGGTTCAGGGAAAATAAAGATCTCCTCGATGGGGGCCTCCACCGCCCGGGCGATGTCCACCGCCAGCTTCAGGGAGGGGTTGTATTGGGCCTTCTCCAGCCGCATGATGGTCTCCCGCCGCACCCCCACCCGGGCGGCCAGCTGCTCCTGGGTCAGGCCCTTCCGCTGCCGGTACATCTTCAGATTACAGGTAAAATCAGGCACGCCTTATTCATCCCCCTCCTCGATCTGGTCGTCGTGGTCATAGCGGTAGAGCAGGTACTCGCTGAGGAACAACGCCAGGGCGACAGACAGGGACAGCAGGATCAGCACCGCGATGAGGGTGTACTCCAGGCTGCCCAGGAGGGCCCCCCGTCCCAGGACGATCAGGGTGAGGAAGATGATGGCGAAGGACACACGCATGGCGGTCAGCTGGGCCCGGACGGCGTTCTCCCGGAACCGCTCGTCCATGAAGGTGTTGGAGAGCTTTCCCTCGTAGAAGAAGCCAAAGAACCCAAAGAAGGTAAAAAAGATAAAGGGAGTGACATCCCGGGACATCCCGTAGGACCAGAAGCCCAGGAACCCCAGGAACCCGAGAAAGCCCAGGAAGCCCAGCTTGGGGCTGATGGACCGGGTGGTGTTGGCCTCCCGGACCACACGGCGGCTTTTCAGCACCCACCGGACCAGCCATACTGCCAGGCCCAGGACGTACAGGGTGAACAGGGCGGTGGAGCAGAGCATGGGCAGGTCCCGGATCTGGAAGGTATAGGTGGAGAAGTCCATGGGCTCCACCAGCCTGCCGCCGTTGAAGGTCGCCGCGTACCAGACCGAGAGGAGCAGCAGGAGCACACAGAGGACCCCGCCGGCAATGACCCACTTGACTTTGTTTGCTTTCATGACACAGCCTCCTAAAAAGCAAATGTGATATATTTGCCTGATTGCGAGACAAATATATCACACCACTCCAGGGCTGTCAATAGGAAAAGAGATAAATTTATCACTTTTTAGATCGGGCCTGAACGGCAGAAACGCCCCGCCCCGGGAAATGACCCGGCGGCGGGGCGCTGCGCTGTTCGGTCTACGCTTCGGCGGGAGGCGTCTCCTCCGGCGGGTCCATCACGCCCTTCAGGTCCCCGGCGGTGATGGTCAGGATGTCCTCGTCGGTGGGGGCCTCCAGGCCCGCCACCCGGTCGGCCTGGTTGGCCACGATCCGCTCGAAGAGGTTCCGCACGTCCCGGGCGTTGCCGAAGTTGTCGTCCCTTGCCTCGTAGAGCCGGGCCAGATACCGCCGGGCGGTCTCCCCGGCCTCCTCCGAGAGCTTGTAGTCGCTGCGCTTAACCCGGCCCAGGAAGATCTCGTAGAGCTGCCCGCCGTCGTAGTCCTCAAAGTGGAGATACTTGTTGAACCGGGACTTCAGCCCCGGGTTGGAGTCGATGAACCGGGGCATCAGGGTGGCGTACCCCGCCACGATGACCACGAAGTCGTCCCGGTGGTCCTCCATGGCCTTGAGGATGGTGTCGATGGCCTCCTGGCCGAAGTCCTTGTC
>CALWXR010000119.1 GCA_944385535.1 uncultured Oscillospiraceae bacterium | reverse complement strand
GGATTTATTGCCCGGAAAGAGGAAATTTCTGCGCTTGTTGTGGATTTCCTTGCGGGTCTGCCTGCTGACACGAAGCGGTTCCTCGATTTTGCAGGGTTAACGGCTACTTCCGCACCAGAAACGGGGTGCGAAGTTTGAGTTAATAATCTAAACTAAAAACAGCAGCTTTTTCATGAACCCCTTTCTTTTAAAGCATGAAGGCTCAAACAGAGATATCCGCTTGGGCCTTTTTGCATTCTGCTTGTCTTTCGAAAGTGATGTCGCTTCACTAATTTTATGGGCAAACATCCTATCATTGAGATATTCGTAGTTTTATTATTCTGAATATCGCCCAGCCGATGAACGGCTGGGCGATCATACATTTTAGCGATTTTTGATAATGGCGCCCTTGTCTGCCGATTCTGCAATCTGCGCGTAGAGCCGCAGGTAACCGGGTGCCACCTCCCGGACCGGCTTTTTTACCTCCGTCAAGCGCCGGGTAATTTCCTCATCACTTAAATCGATATGAATTCCGCCGTTTTCAATATCGATGGTAATGGTATCGTCGTCTTTCACAGCCGCAATCGGTCCGTTTTCTGCAGCTTCCGGTGAAATATGACCCACAAAGCAGCCATTATTGGTTCCAGAAAATCTGCCGTCAGTGATTAATGCCACGCTGGTCGATAGGCCTTGGCCGTATATGACCTTCATAATTCTAACCAGTTCACGCATACCCGGACAGCCCTTCGGGCCTTCATAGCGTATTACAACAACCATTCCAGGTTTGATTCTGTGCTGAGCCAGGGCTTCGGCTGCCTCATCCTCTGAGTCAAAGCATATTGCCGTTCCAGTAAATTTCAGCATTCCCGGATCAATGGATACCGGTTTTGTTACGCCTCCATTGGGTGCCAGATTTCCTTTGACCACGCCGATACTGCCCCAGGGATGCCAGGGTTTCTGCAGGGGTCTGATAACCTCGTTTTCCGTTTCCGGAAGATCTTTCAATATCTCAGCCCATGTTTCACCGGTACAGGAAATCGCGTCCGAGTGAATCATGTCCTTAAGATTCTTCATAACCGCCAGAACGCCGCCGGCTTTTTCAAAATCAATAACATTCAGCGGTCCGGCAGGGTGTACTTTCGCAAGATGGGGTGTTTTTCTGGAAATCCGATCCAGGTTTTCCAGGGAGTATTCCATTCCTGCTTCATATGCAATGGCTGGAATGTGTAATGCCACATTGGTCGATCCGCCGATTGCCATACAAAGAGAAACTGCATTTTCAATGCCCTTGTCGTTAATCAGCTTTCTTGCATTGAGGCCCTCATAAACCATTTCCACAATGCGCCTGCCGGATTCCTGTGCTTTGCGAAGTCTGGCTGCGTGCACAGCAGGGATCATAGATGTGCCAGGCAGGCACATACCCATAGCTTCCGCCACAGCACACATGGTATTTGCCGTGCCCAGGAAGGAGCAGGAGCCACAGCCTACGCAGGCAACATCCTCCAGATGATAATAGGTCTGCTCTGTAATTTCGCCGTTTTGCAGCATACCCAAGCCCTCCAGAAGGCTACCGTTGTCTGCCACACGTCCGTCAAAAACAATATCGCCACCAAGCATCGGGCCGCCGTTGACAAAAATAGCGGGAATATCCAATCTGGCAGCAGCCATTAGCAAACCCGGTACCACTTTATCGCAGGAACCAAGCAGAACGATGCCATCCAGATTGTTGATCCGGGCCATAGTTTCTACTTCGTTTGCGATCAGGTCTCTTGCCGGCAGGCAGTAACGCATACCCACATTTCCGTTACCTATGCCGTCACACACACCAATCACACCAAATTCAACCGGAGTACCGCCTGCCTGATAAATTCCCTGCTTTACATATTCGCTGATCTTATTCAAATGGGCATGCCCCGGAGATACTGTACTCCAGGAATTTGCAATGCCAATGATTGGCCTGTCATTTAAGTCATAATCACTGTATCCAACAGCCTTGAGCAATGACCGGATCGTTGACCAAAGGGGTCTTTTCAGAACCTTTTGGCTCCGCAGTTCAACATTTCCCATTGTCCTTCCTCCCGCATGTATTCTTTATACCATGTGAATTATTGGTCCTTAAGATGAACTGCCTGCAGATTACGCAGAGCCTCCTGTGCACCGTACAAAAGAAATTCCATCTCCCCAGCAACGGATATCATACGAATGCCCATGTCGCTCCAGTGGCGAATGGAATCTCCGTCAAATCCACCGATGGAAATGCCGGTACATTTGCCATTTTCCGCAAGAATCCGTGTGGTTTCTCTCACAAGATCGCTTGTATTTTTCTCATAGTGCCGGCCAAGCTCACCAATGGAACCGGACAGATCACAAGGGCCAAATATAAAGCCGTCGATATAAGGAACCTCCATGATTTTATCGATTCTGTTCACCGCATCGATGTGCTCGATCTGGATGAACCGGCAGATATCCAAAGAACCGGATTCAATGTATTCCGCTGAATCATCAAGGCCGTATCTTACAGCCCGCTTGGGGCCAAAGCCCCGGACACCAAGCGGCGGATACAGGGAGTTCTTAATGTCTTCCATGGCCTGGTTTTCATCAAGGATCATTGGGAAGACAATTCCATCCACACCCATTTCCAGAACCCGTTTTAATGTGTTGTAATCATGCTGCGGAATCCGCACAATCACACTCACACCCGACGCTTTTGCAGCATTCAGATGTCCATACAAGGTTTTGCAGTCAATTTGTGTGTGTTCCATATCCACCCAAATATAATCAAAGGGGAGATAGCCCAAAAGCTCCGTTACGCAAGCATCCCCTACGGTTACATGGGTTCCGATCAGTTTCTTTCCGCTTTTGATTTTTTCTTTCAGCTTGTTCATTTTTCTCCTCCTGTTACTATATATTTGCCCCGGATGTGTGGTAGCCAGCTACGAGCCGGGACAACTCGTTGCCTAAGCTGTT
>CALWXR010000118.1 GCA_944385535.1 uncultured Oscillospiraceae bacterium | reverse complement strand
CATTGAACAGGAGCTGGAGCACATGCCCAGCGTGGAAAACTTTCAGACCGTGGCTGATATTTTCAAACAGTTGGGGGATGGGAGCCGTATCCGTATTTTTTGGCTGCTGTGTCACTGTGAGGAATGCGTCATAAACCTTTCTGCTATGGTGGACATGAGCAGCCCGGCGGTTTCCCATCACCTCAAGCAGCTGAAAGCGGCTGGGCTGATTGTCAGCCGCCGGGAAGGAAAAGAGGTCTATTATAAAGCGGCCGATACCGAGCAGGCTCGAAATTTCCATCACATGATCGAATGGCTTGTAAAGATTGCCTGCCCATCGCAAACAGAGGAATAGAAAGGAGTCGCATGAAAAAAGAAGAATACAGTTCCATTGCAAAAAATCTTCAAAACATTTCAGATGGCACCCTTTCTATAGAGCGCACGCAAACTGGTAAAAACATAGGCAAGACTTTTTTTACGGAACAGTTTCAAGCAATGACAACCGGGAAGGGACGCATGGAGGTACACAATGTCTACCCTGGTATTGAAGCATCTTTTAATACCTTCCTTGCTCCAGAGATCCATTTCCAGCACAGTGCGCTTGACTCTGTACTGGAAATTCACTACTGCCGTAATGGCCGTATTGGCTGGAATATGCGTGGCGGCACCGCCATCTACCTGGGATCAGGAGATTTGACGGCTCACAGTATGGCGTGCTGCTCAAATTCCACGATGATGTTTCCCCTGGGATATTCAGAGGGAGTTTCCCTTTCTGTGTATTTGGAAAAGCTGTCTACTGTCTGCCCGGAAATTTTACAGAGCGCAGGTGTAGCGTCCAATCTGTTGTGGGAGAAGTTTTGTTCCGGGAAGCCATCTGCAATTCCAACTTGCTCCGATTTGGAACATATTTTTGCTCCACTCTTTTCTGCCCCCGTACCCGTGCGGCTTCCCCTCTTAAAACTAAAAGTGCTGGAAGTTTTGATTTATCTGGGCAACATGAAGTCCGGGCGGAAAGAATTGACTCAATATTTCTCCCAGCAGACGGAACTGATCAAAGAAATCCGCCAACAGTTGACGGAGCACTTGGAACAGCGGTTCACGATTGAAGAACTTTCTAAACAGTATCTCATCAATACTTCTACGCTGAAAGAAGTGTTCAAAGCAGTTTACGGTTTGCCCATTGCCACCTATATGAAGGAGTATCGGGTACACCAAGCCATGAAGCTACTTCGGGAGACCGATGCCACCATTGCCGATATTGCCGCCCAGGTAGGGTATGAGACCCAAGGGAAGTTCTCTAAGGCGTTCAAGGATGTGACGCAGGTTTTACCGACAGAATATCGGAAAATGCAATATTAAAAATAATTTCAGAGTGGTTGTGTATTGCGACCACTCTTTCTATATTATCCTATGCAATTCGGCCATTTTCAAGCCTCCGAATTGTAGTATTAGTAGAGGGAGAATACGAGGGTAGGGTTACGGTAGCAAGCACAGCCAGCGAGTACCCACTGGCGGATTTTCGGTTTAGGGGGACCCCTGCCCCTAAACACGAAAATTGCTTGCTGGGATAGTCCCAGACCCTTATAAGAAACGGAGGCGAAGCGGAATGGTAAACAGAAAGCGGAACATCCAGATGAAGTTCTGGGTGACGGAGGAGGAGAAGCGGCTCATCGACGAGAAGATGGCGCAGCTCCCCACAAAGCGGTATGGGGCATATCTGCGGAAGATGGCGATTGACGGATACATCATTCAGGTGGACACCACCGACATCAAGGAGATGACAAAGGCCCTGGGCTCCATCGGCCGGAACATCAATCAAATCGCCAAGAGGGTGAACGCCGGCGGCCCAACCTATCAAGCCGATATGGAGGAGATCCTGGAGAGATTGGAGCAGATATGGCAGTTACAAAGACGCATCCTATTAAGTCAACGCTGAAAGCGGCCATCGACTATATCTGCAATCCAGACAAGACGGACGGGAAGCTGCTGGTGTCCTCCTTCGGCTGCACCGTGGAGACCGCCGATATTGAATTTGCATGGACCCGCCGCCATGCCATCGACAAGGGCACGAACCTGGGCCGGCACCTCATCCAGGCGTTTGAGCCTGGGGAGGTCACGCCGGAGGAGGCCCACCGGATCGGCATGGAGCTGGCGCGGGAGGTCCTGGGGGGAAAATATGAGTTTGTCCTCACCACCCACATAGACAGGGATCACGTCCATAACCACCTGATTTTCAATGCGGTCAGTTTCCAGGATCACCGGCACTACCACTCCAATAAGCGGAGCTACCATGAGATCCGCCGCACCAGCGACCGAATCTGCAAGGAGCATGGCCTGTCCGTCATCGTCCCAGGCCGGGACAAGGGCAAGAGCTACATCGAACACCAGGCGGAACAGAACGGCACCAGCTACAAGGCGAAGCTGCGCTCCGCCATCGACCGGCTCCTGCCCGGCTGCGCCGGCCTGGAGGACCTGCTCCGCCGCCTTCAGCGGGAAGGGTACGAGCTGAAACGGGGCAAGTACATATCCGCCAGGGCTCCGGGCCAGGAACGGTTCACCCGATTGAAGGCCTTGGGCGCCGACTACGCCGAGGAGGCCCTGAGCGCCCGGATCGCCGGCAGGCCCAGCCCCTCCCGCCAGCCGAAGCAGCGCACCGGGAAGCCCAGCCTGCTCATCGACATCCAGAACAACATCAAAGCCCAGCAGAGCGCCGGTTACAAGCATTGGGCGACCATCGAGAACTTGAAGCGGGCGGCGGAAACGCTGAACTTCCTGACGGAGCATGGCATCGGAAGTTTGGAGGACCTGTCCGAGCGGTGCGACGGGGCGGCGGCCGCCACCGCCAGGGTGAAGGCGGACCTCCGGGCAACGAAGAAAGAAATGGAGCGGCTGACCCTCACTATGAAGCACGCCGCCACCTATCGCCAGCTCCGTCCCCTGTATGAGGAATACCGCCAGTCCAGGGACAAGGAGAAGTTCCTCCGGGGGCATGAGGGCGAAATCATCCTGTTTGAGGCGGCGGCAAGAGAGCTGAAACGCCTGGACGCCGTACCCCTGCCCGCCACCAAACGGCTCCGGGCCGAGATGGACGGGCTCACCGCCAG
>CALWXR010000117.1 GCA_944385535.1 uncultured Oscillospiraceae bacterium | reverse complement strand
TGGAGAAAAATCAGTAGTAATTATCTCAAAAAATCCAGTGTTTTCAATGGGTTTTTGAGTTTTACAAGAGACTAAAACGCATATAATTAAGGAGGAACGCAAATGCGCTATTACCAAATTCTCTTCAGTCCCACAGGCGGAACGAAAAAAGTGGCTGACGCTGTAATTTCCGGCATGAGCGATGAATTTTGTATGATCGACCTGACGGATCGAGCGCTGGATTTTAGCGTAATCCAGTTGACGTCTGAGGACATCTGCCTGGCAGCGGTGCCTTCTTATGGTGGACGGGTCCCTTCGGTGGCTGCTCAGCGGCTTTCTCAGATCAAAGGCAATGGCGCGAAAGCGGTCCTCGTCGCAGTCTACGGCAATCGGGAATACGAGGATACCTTGATCGAATTAAAAGATCTGCTGGAGGGCGCTGGATTTACATGTATTGGCGCGGTTGCTGCCGTTGCGGAGCATTCTATTGTCCGTGAGATCGCAGCCGGACGCCCGGATTCTGAGGATCTGGAGCAGCTGAAAACCTTCGGCGAATCCCTTCGCAAACGGATATCAGAGAGTGCCGGATTTGCGGTGCCGGGAAATCGTCCCTATAAGGAAATAAAGAATTTTTCAATGGTTCCTTCCGCCGGAAACGCCTGTGTGTCCTGCGGAACGTGCGCTTTGGCGTGTCCTGTAGGAGCCATCCCCCAGGAAGATCCTCGTAAAACGGATAAGCAAAGCTGTATCAGCTGTATGCGATGTATCCACGTGTGTCCCCGAAACGCACGCAGTCTGAATCCCCTGGTTCTCACAGGCACCGCTATGATGCTGAAAAAAGTTGCCAGCGGACGAAAAGAGAATCATTTGATCTGATTTTGAATAGCGAAAAACAGGTTCTATAATAAATGTTGGGGTCAGGTGAAGAGCCTGACCCCATTTTTATGAAAATATAAGTTGAGCATAGAGACAAAATCCTGTATTGTTAATGTACCCCTACAAAACCAAGAAAGGATATGTCTGCTATGCTCAATCAAGATTATACGTAAGCGCTCAATAACCACCCGGTAGTCAGAAAACTCGGCAGGACTCGTGTTTGGGGCCTGCCGTTAATTGAGATAGACTTTTTCGTAAGCGTCGGAGTTTGGCATCTTGTATTCTTGCTGGATATCGGGGGCCCAGGGCATGAGGGTTTCCAATTCTTCATGAGATGGAGATTTCCCCAAATAGGGAAGTTGTACCAGCACATGCTGCAGATAAGCGAAGGGCTCGATTCCATTTGCCTTGGCGCTCTCCACCAGGGAGTATGCCACAGCGCTGGCCTCAGCGCCTTTTGGTGTATCGCAAAACAGCCAGTTCTTTCTCCCCAGGGTAAAGGGCCGGATGGCGTTTTCCGCAAGGTTATTGGAGATCGGAACCTCTCCCTTGTCCAGAAACGCGCATAACTGCTGCTTTTGGTTGATGCTGTAGCGTACCGCTTCCTCCAGCTTGCTCCCTTTTTCCGGATGCACCGTATTCAGCCATGCAAAATACTCCTCCAGAAGCGGTAATTCCTTGCCCTGGCGGTATTCTTTCCGATATTGCGGCTTATACAGGACGCACTTTCGTTCCTCCGCAAACAGCTTATTGCAGTAGCGGAAGCCAATGGCGGCCTTGCTGGTTTTTTCTGTGGCCCCATCCGGCATGGCTTCCCGCCATTTCCTTCTGGCGTGGGCCCAGCAGCCGCAATGGGTCACCTTCTGCACCTGGTTGTATCCAGCATAGCCGTCCGTCACAAGGCACCCGGTAAAGCCCTTGAGGAAACTCTCCGGACGCTTGTCGCTCCGGTCAGGCTGATACTCAAAGAGCCGAACCTGATGCTTCAGCAGCGCGGCGCTGGCATACAGCCACATCCGGGATTCCGAGGTTGCTGGCTTTCCGTCTTCTTTCAGTACCTGCACCACCGTCTCATCCGCATGAATGACCGAATGGGCCAGAAGCTCCTGTTTCATATGTCGGTACAAAGGCTTCAGCCAGACTTCACTGCACTGGATCACCCAATTTGCCATGGTAGCCCGGCTCAAGGAAACGCCTTCCCGTGCCCAGATCTTCTCATGTCTTGCCAAAGGCAGTCCGTCTACATACTTCTGCGTCATGATGTATGCCACGGTAGAGGGCGACGCCAAAGAGTGCTTCATCAGCGGGAACGGCGGTTTCACGGAAATGATATGGGCAAAGCCGGTATCTTTTTCACATCTGTCACAGGCATAGGTGACCGCATAGTAGGCCAGCAGCTTGATCTGCTTGGGGATGATCTGCATCTCATGGCGAAGGAATTTCTTGCCAATGGGTTTCATCTTCCCACCGCATTTGCCGCATAAGCGCTGCTCTTCCGGAATTTCCAGGAGCACCTCTTCTTCAGGCAGATCGTTCATCATCTGAGCCTGCGTGCGTTTCTTCTTCCACTCATGGGCCTCAATAAAAATAGTGTCCGGCTTGGGTTCTTCGGCCTTGTGATCTTGGGACGATTCCGCTTCGTTGAACAGGCTGGTCTGTTCCTGCAATACATAGGTGTTCTTTTCGCTGGACTGACCGAAGCGGGCTCTCTGGGCATTGGCAAAGACCTCGTTCATGTGCTCCAGCTTCCGTTTCAGTTCGTCAATTTCCGATTTCTGCTTCAGGATGGTTTCTTCCAAAACGGCCACTTCCGCAGCGGTATATGTGGTTTTCTGCTGCTGGTTGGCCATGATTTTCCCTCCCGAAAATACAATTTCTGACAGGCTTATTATACCATAAACCTGTCAGAAAGTACAGTAGAATATAAGGTTTTCAGAACTTTTTCTAAAACAAATCCTTGGGCTTTCCTTTGCGGATAGCGGCTTTCTGCTCAATGCGAAGCCCTTCCATGAGCCAGCGGAAGCTCTGGGGATTCAGCAGCCGCAGCTCCGCTTCTGACCTTGGCCATTGGAAACTTCCGTTGGATAGCCGCTTATATAGAAGAATGTATCCGTCGCCCGTCCAATACAGCGCCTTAATTCTGTCTGTCCTCCGGCCGCAGAACAGAAACAGACTTTCTTCATCCAGCCGGCTGCCATACTGCTGGGTTACCACAGCGGCCAAACCGTCGATCCCCAGGCGAAGATCTGTGTAGCCGCAGGCAATGTAGTAATGCGAATCAAGAGTTAAAAAGGGTATTGAAAAACAGCGCAACATAGCGGAGAATGTAAGTGTGTGGCAAACAA
>CALWXR010000116.1 GCA_944385535.1 uncultured Oscillospiraceae bacterium | reverse complement strand
GCCGCGATCAGGAAGTAATCTCTCACAGTGCCTTTTGGGCAGGTAAGAACGGATACCGGTTTATTTTGAACCCCTTCGATTCCAAGCAATCTTTCTTTGAACTCCGGGAAAAAGGTCTCCGGCTTTTTCCGGGGACGGTGATTGTAGAGCACCACACTTTGTCCCCGCTTCAAGTAATCGCTCAGTTCTTCGTCCCATACATACTTGACGCTTTTCGCCGAACCCTTTCCGACACTCTTCACGCTAAGACCGTTGTCGGGATCCAGAAAAACAATCTCACAGGGTGCCAATGTCTCCAAGGCATTGTTGTGCCACTGATATCGGCCAGCAACAGAAATCACTTCGTGATAATACACTGTTTTACCGGGATTCAGAAGAGCTGCTTGTTCCAGCCGAGCAATGGAGCGTACATCACTTTCCGAGATTTCCCGCAACGCACCAGCCAGGGGTTCGTCACACACGAAATACTTCGGATTGATTTTGTGTTTTCCATCCTCATGGAGAAAGGTGCCAGTATCTTTGTCCCGCTCGCTTTCCAGCGGCTCTGCCTTATACCAGTTGACACCCAAAGAAAAACCCTCCGAAAGAAGTGCTTTCAAAAGTCCGAATTTCCCAAAATCACCAATGTCGCCCGCATATCGATCCTGCATACATTCCCTCACTTTTTCAAACGCTCATGATAGATGTTTTTCATCCGACAGGCGGAACACCACCATCTCATCTATCGATATTTCACTCAGTTTACAGGGAATCCCGCCCCGAAGATAGGGCTGTAACTGATAAAATGCCATGCATTGCTCCAAATGCTCCAGCAGCTTGGCAGAGCGGCGGCGGTATCCATACTGCTTCAGCAGGGTTCGCAGCTTGATACGCACATAACCGCAGTCCGAGAAAAATCGCAAGCGGAATCGCACTTCTTTGAAGTACAAATCCAAATTCGAAAAATCACTGAGAAAGGATTCTTCACTGAGATGGGCACCGCAATCGGCGGCATCCCGCTGAATCACAGGAAATTCCCGGTCGATACAGGGTTTCTCCCGAAGGTACAGCGACCAGTACGCCACATCCAGCAGAAAGGTACGCCTGCTTTTCGCCAAATCCGGTGCAAGAAATGTCTGCTCCTCTGCCCATATTTTCTCCAAAAGCGCCGCCTCCGCCCGGATGCCCAAGTCCCGGAAGCTCAGAAGCGCCGCCACGTCCAAAGCAGCATAAGGAAGCCCCATTACTGGTCCCCCTTGCGCCCATTACAGCTGCGGCACAGGATCTGCAGATTTTCCGGCACGCTCTTTCCGCCTTTGTTCATGGGGAGGATATGATCCACCTGGAAGGGGACCCTGCTGGCCGCTTCCATGCCGCAGCAGGCACAGCGATAGGTTCCCTGCGGCGTTTGGGCCTTGTCAAAGGCCCCATCTCTCAGTTCTTTTTCTCTCTGGGGATCCAGCTTCCCGATCTCATAGAGGGGGAGATCTTCCAACGCCTTGGTGTCATAAGTAATATGCTCGTCATAGAGGCCGGGATGGGCCAGCTTGTTTTTCTCGATCTCCACCTGATGCATAAAGTATAGCTTTCGCCCAAAGAACAGCCGCAGCAGGTTGTCATCCCCCTGGTTCCAAAGCGATTCCACATACTCCGCCGCTTTCCTCTGGCCCATATCCTCATCCCAAATGTGTTTGGCAATGGCTCCCACATCCAGACGGCTGCGGTCAATATGGTCAAAGGTATAGAAGGCAGGGGCTGCCTCATACTGGGCATAGTACTTCAAAATGCGCACCACATCATCTGCTGAGTAAGGCGGGATCATCTCGCCGCAGAAATAGGTATTCCGGCACTGGCGCTCCATCTGCCTCAGGACATCCTTGGGCAGATACTCCTCTGTCGCACCAAAACTGGAAAAGAGAGCGGGCAAATTCTCCATCATCTGGCGGTAGGCCTCTGCCGTGCTGTCATAGACCATGACCTGACAGGAGAGGTCCATGCCGTTTTCCTCCAGATAGGAAAAGGCATACATCCCCACGGGGATCCGCTGGGTAAAAGGCACCTTCTCCAAGGCAGTGGTATCGATGGAGTTATCCAGCATGGTAGCAAATTCTTCAATTTTGGAGAGGGAAATCATGCGGATCTCCCGCTGAATGCGGTCTGCCATATCATCCGAGAACTCGTTATTCCCTTCAAACAGGCTCTCGGGATTGACCCAGGCGATATGCTCATCCCAGTCGTCCACAAAGGACACAATGTAGGCGGTATCCGTTCCTCCCGCAGCGGGTCCGCGCAGTGCGCGTCCCACCATCTGGGTCATCAGAATGGTGGAGACGGTGGGACGGGCAAGAAAGACTGTACCGGTTTTCGGCAGGTCGACACCCTCCGTCAGGATATTGACATTGATGAGAACCTGGAGTTTTCCATCCCGATAGGCTTGCAGCTTCCGCTCATTGTCCTCCCGGCTTACAGTCACGCCGGTAACCGCATCCCGGATAGAGGAAACCACATAGTCCGAGGCAATCCCCTCTTTTCGGAACAATGCATTCAGTGCGATCGCATGGTCTACATTTACCGCAAAAACAATGGTCTGGCCATATTTCTTCTGTCCTTCCCGGTAAGTATCCACAATCAGTCGATTACGGAGCGCACTGTCGGCAATCTGCCGGGCCACATCCTCCGGAAGCGTATCCAGATGCTGAATGCTCTCCCAGGCCTCCAGCCCCAATTCCTGACCATACTGCTCCTCCGTCTGGTAGCTCTCAAATACCGGCTTGGCCAGGATTCTGCGACTGATCAGATCCTTCAGACTGATCTGATAGGTGATGCCCACATCGTTGTGTACCACCACATTGTTCTTCATCCCGTCCGTGTAGATTTTACCCAGCAGTCCCTGCTCCTCCTCCGCTGTGCGGAAAGGAGTGGCGGTCAGACCGATGAGCTTCACATGGGGCACCCTGGACCGGACATAGTCGATCACCCGCCGGTAGGTCTTTGCTGTGGAGTGGTGGGCCTCATCTACCACCAGGAAAAGTTCTTCCTCCCCGGCAAGCCACTCGTCCAGAGCAGACAGATTGCGGCCAATGCTGTCCTTGCTGACAATGAGCAGGTCGTCATCCGGGCGGATGTCAACGGTTCTGCCGTGACTGCCGGAACCGGAGATGATCCGGTATCGGAAGCCGGAGATGTGGGGAATCACCTCGGTGTATGCGTACTTCTGAAAGGCCTCCGCCGCCTGGTCCAGCAGCATCTGCCGGTGGGCCATCCACAGGATTTTTTTATGTCGGTCAACGGCATTGTGCAGCAGCCACAGCGCTGCGGTATAGGTCTTTCCTCCTCCGGTGGGCAGCACCACCAATGTGCTGAACGCCGCATTGGTATTGATTTGATCCATGCACTCCATGGCCTTTTTCTGATGCTCATAGGGTACGCGGTCATTGACGCCGCTGCGGGGCGCGATCCGCCCACTGGATGTGATCTCTTTTCTCTCT
>CALWXR010000115.1 GCA_944385535.1 uncultured Oscillospiraceae bacterium | reverse complement strand
ACCGCACTCACATAATTCCGAATCACATCCGGGAGAGCGTCTACCGGAAATGCAGGCAGATCACTCCACTGTGGCGTCAGCGGAACAATAGGTTGAAAAACCGGTGACGGCTCCGCTTTCGGAGTGTAGATCTCCCGGCAATGCTCGATTGCCTTCTGAATGGTGATTGCACCATACGTTGTGCCGGATTGCTGCCGGTCCCATTTATCCCGCATCAATCCCGACTGCCGGAACATAGTGTCCATCTTGGCAGCATCCCGTCCTGTCCAAAAGGCGAGATGACTGCACAGCGCCAGATCTGCCTCTGATGGGGACGAATATCCCTCCAACGAACCGTTCCAAAGGGCTGTGAACGCTGCCCCATTCTTACTGCTTTTTGCCAGTTGCAGAAGCTGCTCCATGCTTAAATCAGAGTTTTTTGCATTTATTGCATTTTCTGCGCCTACCTCTGTCCTGCGCATGAACTTGTCCAGTAACACTTGCAGCTCCTGGGTCCGGTCACCATACTCATAATCCTCACAGCGGTTTCCGGTCACGGTGACATATTTGTTGGTTGCTCCCGCCACATAAACCTCGATTCCGGCCTGATGGTTCATAATGTAGAATCGCTTGGTATCATACTGAAAGCCTTTTGCCGAAAAGAGGATGTGCAGACCGTTTCCGCTGGGGCTGTACTCGGTATAGCTGTGCATTAAGGCCACAATTTCTGCGGCGGTCTGGGTGTAATAGCCGCTGTCCGAAACGCAGTTGTCCAGGTCAATCGCACAGATGCCGTTGAAAATGCCAATTCCAATGCCATCATATCCGCTGGCCTGTACTGCTGTTTTATAAGGTACGAAGCTGGAAGGATCGTTGCTTTTCGCTCCCAGGCCGGTTTCCGGCTGGTATGGCACCTTCGTTTTCCTCCCATTCCGTTCCTCGTACTTCCAGCAGCAGAACAGACCATTTTGTATGATGCTGTCTGGTAAAGCTGTCAAATTCTGTTCCTCCTTAAATAATTGTTGAATTTGGCAGCTGTCGTGTTATAATATCCTTGCTGAGTGATAGTCACACGGCAGCTGCCGTTTGTACTGTCCGCCAAGAGTTCTCATCTGCCAGGATGAGGGCTCTTTTTTTATGCGGTTTCCGGCTGGAAGTATCCAATTTCCTCCCACACCTTTCTGTCGGGGCAGTAGTAGTTGTACTCGTTGGAGTTCTCCAGCTTGATCGCATAGCCGAATTTCAGGATTCCCTGCTGCAACCCAATGCGCACATACTGGGCATCCTTGTGCATGGCGGCTGCAATCTCGGTGATGGGGACATTGCGTCCAGTGAAGGGCGGCAGTTCGACATAAACTTTCTTCTCCATGTGAATGACCTCCTTATTGCCGATATGCGAATTATTAGTTCGTATTTTGATTATAAGCCATTCAAGACTGCTTGTCAACACTAAATACGAAAAAATTATTCGTATTACGACCTTGTAATTCGCACGACTTCGTGTTACAATACAAGCGAGGTGATGACAATGCACAGCAACCCAGCCGAAATTGGCGAGAGAATCAAGGCAGCCCGCAAGGCCGCTCACTTGAGCCAAACAGAGCTGGCACAGCGTCTGGACAAGACGATGCGCACAGTTCAAAAATACGAAAGCGGTGAAATTGAGCCATCCATAGCGATGATCAATGCCATCGCCAAAATCTTAAACATATCTCCGGCAGACCTGATTGGCTACCAGAAACCTGAAATCCAGCTGGACAGCCTGTCTGATGTGATTGCGGTTCTTTACCAATTAAACAAGAAGGCCGGTATCCGGTTCGAGATCGATGTCCAGCGCCCGCCCCACAGCGAAGAATGGTCCTGCTCCCTGAAATTCAAAGGAAATGACCACTCCGCCGAGATGAATGATTCTCTGTGCCTGATTTTGGAAGAGTTCCGGGATGAGCGTGAAAAGTTGGAAACCTATTGGACCGATCAGGAATCCTTTGACCGCTGGATTGAAAAGGAACTGGCCTACTACGCAGATGCCAAGTTGCAGGACAAGGAAGTGGAAGTCCTCTCCGATTTGGAGCGCATTCAGCGGCGCAACGAACTGGATCGGCAGATGCTGGAGAAAATGAAAAAGGCCGCCGAGGAAAACGGCGACCAGAAATAACGGTGGGTGTTACATACCCCTGTCAAATTTAGTTTGAAATCACTGGGAGAAAGGAAGTTTGAGATTTTTTGAGATTACCCAACGGATATGGAAGCGTCAAGAAAATGTCCGGAAAGCGAAGAAGGCCCTATGCAGTGAGGAAAACGGTAGGGTGGCACGTCAACCCTGAAACAGGAAAGTCCGTTCAGGAACAAATCACCATCGGCTATGCGGCAACCAGAGCAGAGGGGCTGCAAATGCTGGCAGAGTACAACAACAATCCCTTTGACATCAAGGCATCCAAGGCCACCTTCCAGGAGGTCTATGAACGCTGGTCAAAGGAGAAGTTCCCCACCATCTCCAAGTCAAACGTAAAAGGCTATGAGGCGTCCTATCGGGTGTGCGGAACACTTTACAACAAGGTGTTTCGGGACATTCGACTGATGGACCTTCAATTTGTGGTGGACACCTGCGGGAAGAATTACCCCACCCTGAAAAAACTCAAGGGGCTGTTCAACCAGCTGTACGCCTACGCCATGAAAAACGACATCTGCAACAAGGATTATTCCGAGTTTGTGGATTTGAGCCGGTACAAGGATAAGAACCCCAACAAGCGTGACCGGAACAAGTTCACAAAGGAGCAGATCGCCCGCCTGTGGGAGCTTGCAGAGGACCCGTACTATCAGATCGTGCTGATGCTGATCTACAACGGCTGCCGCATCTCGGAGTTCCTCGACTTGAAGAAGGAAAACGTACATCTGGAAGAACAGTACTTCGATGTGATTGCCAGCAAAACCGAAAACGGCCTGCGGAAAGTTCCCATTGCCGACAAGGTGCTGCCATTCTACAAAGCGTGGTACGAAGGTTCCCAGTGTGAATATCTGCTCCATACGCCGGATCAAAAGCACTTTGATTACAGGAACTACTACGACAGTTACTTCACGCCCCTGATGGAGCAGCTTGGATATGACCAGACGCCACACTGTACCCGGCACACCTGCATCTCCATGCTGACAGAGGCCCATGTAGACCAAACCATGATCAAGAAGATTGTGGGACACTCCGGTGCCATGACGCTCACCGAACGTGTCTACACCCACCTGGATATTGAAACACTGGTGGAGGCAATCAACAAGATCTAAACGGAAGAAGGAAAAGCCGTGCAGCACAAAAAAGCAGGAGATACGCTCCTTGCGGAACGATCTCCTGCTTCATAAGGCTTTTGTTTTCGCTTGCGATTCTTGTTCCTTGTGTGCTCCTTGCTTGCTCCTTACGGAGTAAAACGGAACACTTCTGAGGAACTCTCACAACTCCAAAACCATCCAATTTTCTGCAAAACAGCGTCCAAAGACGTACTGAGAAGCAGTG
>CALWXR010000114.1 GCA_944385535.1 uncultured Oscillospiraceae bacterium | reverse complement strand
GGCCTGGGCCTGAAGGACGCCAAGGATCTGGTGGACAACTGCCCCAAGACCCTGAAGGAAGCCATCTCCAAGGAAGACGCAGAGAAGCTGGTTGCCGAGCTGAAGGAAGCTGGCGCCGAGGCCGAGATCAAGTAATTGATCTTTTCCTGAAAGCTTCGCGGCCGCCAGTTTTGGCGGCCGCTTTTCTGTATCGTCTGTGAAAGGATTCCCCTATGGATTTTGAATCGACCGCATCCTATCTGCCGGGCGCTGTCTCCAATTCCCTGAGCGCCGTTGCCGCCCATCTTCCGGAAGAATTAACGGATCTGCTGGGAAACGCCGCTTCCTACATCCCCCGCAGCATCGATCCGGCAGGCACCGCTCTGTTTATTCTGTACTTCACCGCCTCGTCTCTGATTCTGGGGATGCTGGCCCGTGTTTTTCTGGGGAAACGCTCCAGCCTGAATCATTCCCTGTCCTCATCCATGAGCATCCTGTTCGTATACGCCCTCACCATTGTGATCTATACCTTTAAGCCCTGGAATCTGGACAACATTCTTTCTCCCCTGCCCTTCGTTCGGCTGACCGGAGAATATCTGGTAATCATCCCCTTCCAGGGAACCGGCTTTACGACCTTGTGCAGCGAAATCCTTTCGCTGATCATTCTGGCGTTTCTGGTTAATCTGTTGGATGCCGTGATCCCCAAAGGAAAATCCATTCTGGGCTGGTTCTGCCTGCGCTTTGTATCTGTCGTCGCCGCCATGGTTCTCCACTTCCTTGTGGACTGGGCATTCAAAACCTTTATGCCCGGCGTTTTGGTGACCTACGCCCCGGCGATCCTGCTGGTGCTGCTGGTTCTTCTGCTGCTGATGGGCGTGCTGAATCTGATTCTCAGTCTGGTACTTACAGCGGTTAACCCTATCTTTGGAGCCATATACACCTTTTTCTTTTCCAATTTCGTGGGCAAGCAGCTGACCAAAGCGATTTTCTCCGCGGGCATTGTATGTATCGTCATCTTCCTGCTGGGTTATTTCGGTTACACCGTTATCTCCATCACCGGCGCGGCTCTGATGACCTACATTCCCCTGGCCATTGTTTTGCTGGCTCTCTGGTTCCTGATCGGACATGTGCTGTAATGCAGCTCTTTCCATCCCCAAACCCTCTTGCATCCGTATCCTGTTGAGGAATACGGATGCTTTTTTGCGCGTACCATTCAACGTCCCCTTCTCCGCTCATTGGCGCCAGGAGCTTTCGACTTCGCTCGAGATGACAGGAGGGGAAATGGGGAGCAGCCAACGGCCCCTTCTCCGTCCGTAAGTGCCAAAATCCCTCGGCTGCGCTGGAAATGACGGGCTTTTCCCTATAATTCTACCTTTTTTCTTGCCAAATGTCGATTTTTGACATTCTCCGGATGATATGATAAAATACCCGGGAGGTGAAACCATGAGAATTCTCTGTCTTTTTCTGGCGGTTCTTTGTCTGGCCGGATGCGCGGATATATCTCCCGCTCCCACCCTTCCACCCACGGAGGTTGAGGAAACAACGCCCTCCACTTCCCAATCCACCGACCCGCCGGCTACTGATCCCCGGGATCCTATCCAGGAGCTTCTGGACGCCATGTCCCTTCAGGAGCGGGCGGGCCAGCTGTTTCTGGTCAGATGCGATTCCGCCGCCGCTTTGGAGGATATTGCCTCCCTGCATTTAGGAGGGCTTATCCTGTTCGGCAATGATTTTGAAAGCCAAACGCCCGAATCCATTCAGGAAACCCTTCGTTCCTATCAGTCCGCCGCCAAAATCCCCCTTTTGATCGCCGTGGACGAGGAAGGGGGCGCCGTTACCCGGATCAGCCGGTACAAAGCCTTCCGGGATACCCCCTTCCCCTCCCCCAGGCAGTCCTTTGACGCAGGCGGTCTGGAACAGGCGCTGGAAGTGGAGGAGGAAAAATGCCGGCTGCTCACTTCTCTGGGGATCAATGTGAATCTGGGGCCTGTTTGCGATATCTGTACCGATCCCAATGCCTTTGTGTATTCCCGCTCTCTGGGGCAGGACGCTTCCACCACAGCAAGCTTTGTTTCCGGTACGGTCCGCCTAATGAGCGCCTACAGCGTCGGCAGCGTTTTGAAGCACTTCCCCGGCTACGGCAACAACACCGACACCCACACCGGCATTGCCCTGGACAGCCGCTCGCTGGAGTCTCTGGAAAGCAGCGATTTGCTGCCCTTCCAGGCCGGGATCGACGCGGGCTGCGGCGCCGTGATGGTCAGCCATACCATTGTGCAGGCTTTGGATCCGGAAGCCCCCGCCACCCTCTCTCCGGCGGTTCATCAATACCTTCGGGAGGAAATGGGCTTTGACGGGGTGATCCTCACCGACGATCTGGCCATGGAGGCCATTACCGATCAATACAGCCCGGGGGAAGCCGCTGTCCTGGCCATTCTCGCGGGGAACGATCTGCTGTGCGTTTCTGACTATAAAACCCAGTATCAGGCCGTCCTGGACGCCATTTTGGAAGGGCGCATCGATATGTACACCCTGGACAAAGCGGTGCGGAACGTTTTGCAGTGGAAGCAGTCCCTGGGACTGATCCGCTGAAGCAGCTATCCCCTGACGGCAAAAGATCCCTGTTCGCACTGACGCAAACAGGGATCTTTTTTTGTATTCACAAAGGCGATTACTCCGCTTTTCGGATCGCGGCGATTACATCCGCCACAGCCTCCGTATTCACCGTCTCCATCAGGCCGCTGTCGTAGGCTTCCGCCACAGCCGGATCAATGGGCAGCCGTGCCAGCACCGGCAGGTCAAAGGCTTTGGCCACCTCATCCAGGTGGCTCGGTCCAAATACCCGGATCTTCTTGCCGCAGTCGGGGCATTGCAGATAAGAGTAGTTCTCCACAAAGCCCAGCACGGGAATGTGCATCATATTGGCCATCTTTACGGCCTTTGCCACGATCATGCTTACTAGATCCTGGGGGGAAGTCACAATGACGATCCCATCCACCGGCAGACTCTGGAACACGGTCAGAGGCACATCGCCGGTTCCGGGAGGCATGTCCACAAACATATAGTCCACATCTTCCCAAATCACATCGGTCCAGAACTGCTTCACCGCCCCGGCCAGCACCGGGCCCCGCCAAACCACGGGATCCGCCGGGTTGTCCAGCAGCAGATTGATGGACATCACCTGAATGCCGGTGCGGCTCAGCGCCGGGTACAGCCCATCCTCACTGGCCCCCTGGCACTCGTTGACGCCAAAGGCCGTAGGTGCGGAGGGGCCGGTGATATCCGCGTCCAGAACCGCCACACGCTTTCCCTCTCGTGCCATGGCCACCGCCAGCATGGAGGTGACCGTGGACTTGCCCACGCCGCCTTTTCCGGAGACCACGGCAATCACTTTTTTTACAGAAGATTTTGGATTCAGTTCAGCCAGCAGGCTCTCCGCCTTGCGGTCGCCGCAGGACGTGCTGCCGCAGGAGGAACAGTTTCCGTTACATGAACTCATGATTCTTTTCGCTCCTTTATTCTTTACATCCCCGCGGACAGATCCCCGGGGATCCGGCTGCCGGAAGAACCGGCTCCGGAATCATCTTTGGTTATTATAGGACGGAAAAGAAAAAGTGTCAACCACCATTTCCCTGGCCGGATCCTTCCCCTTGCCGCTCAGCCGCCGGACCGCCTCCCTTAGTGTAAAATATTAATTGGCAAAAAAAGAGGCAGGGCAAAACAGCCCTACCTCTTGCAACCAAGTGATA
>CALWXR010000113.1 GCA_944385535.1 uncultured Oscillospiraceae bacterium | reverse complement strand
CGAAGATATGCTGCAAATTGTGTTTGGATCCATGGCTTCAGCGCACTACCTTGGGTGGCGTGAATAATTCAGGTTAATCCTTATAGTAAAGCATGCAATGGCAATAACCCTTATACTCAGGATCCGCGATCTGCTCTCGGAATTCCTTGCACATACACTTATTCTCCTCTGTTCGCTCTAAACGACAGGGACAATATCCGCCGGTACGCTTCAAACCATCCCGAATGGCCTGTACCAATTCCTTATCTTCATTTAATCGAACCGCCACAGTATCTCACCTTCCCTTCTGAAATATGCTTTACTGGAAAAATGCCTTCCTAAATAATGCGTACTGCATATCCTGCACGGTGCGCCATACCGGATACGATACCCATTGATTGCTGCCTGAATCGCACACCTTCGGCGTGTGAATAAATCGTTATCACCACTTATTCAGCAGACATTAAATAGTATATCCCATGTCCATCGTTTTTTCAATTGGAAATATTGACTAACCCCTGCTTTTCTGGACTTCTGAAAAGTGGGATTTTGGACTTGACAAACATGCGGCTATGTGCTAGAATACTTTGGCAATCAATTAAAAAATGCTTTATTCGGAGTGATACCCAAGAGGCCGAAGGGGCTCCCCTGCTAAGGGAGTAGGCGGTCAAAAGCCGCGCGAGGGTTCAAATCCCTCTCACTCCGCCAAAGTCCTGTTTTTCACCGGAAACCGTTGAAAACAGGACTTTTTCTTTGCTCTATAATTCAGAATACTGCACAGCGGCATAACTGCCGGGTAGCCTGTAAATGTGGATAAATTGATATAAGTTTAACTGCGTTGCGTATTGCGTTGCGTAGGCAAAACCCGCCCTTTCGGGCGGGTTTTCTGGTTCTTATTCAATCTTCTCTTCGGTCTGAGTCTCTTCGCCGTGGCCCTCCGTGGCACCTTCGATAATGTGATCTCCTGCAGCCTCAACAAAGTTTGCGCTTGCTTTCAGAATACTAACGAGCCAGGTAGGAACGTTCGCACCCATCTTAACTGCATTTTCAAGGATGGAACCGAGTTCGGTGATGATGTACCACGCCAGCACCAGAGGCATAATGATTCCAGGCCATTCGATGCCGATAGGGATGCACTCTGCTACCATGACCATGATCCAGTCAGAAATAGCAGCCACGGCAACGACGGCGATCATGCCGCCCTTGTGCCAGATACCTTCTCTGGCGACGGAGCTGCTCCACTCGCCATCGTGGCAGGCCGCAAGGGTACCGGTGAGATAGTCCAGTGCCATCACGAACAGCCACGCCATCAGCATTACGCCCTTCCAGCCCAGGAACGCACCCAGGGCAGTAAAGAAGGTCACAATGCCAGTCTTTACGGTCAACATAATCAGCCGGAAAGCCTCGTCGTCCACCAATTCCCGGTCAGCCATTTCCGACAGGGTAACACCCCTGCGATCCGTGAATAAGCCAACGGCGGCACGATACAGAGCGTAGTTGTGGGGACTGATGCCTCTCAGAATGGCGAAGCTGAAATCCAGCCCGGAATGGCAGAAGCAGTTTGCCATGCGCCAGTAGAGCGTCTCATTGGCAGTCAGCAGATACATGGCGGCATAATAAGCCGGGGTGTTTCTGCTGGGAACATAGCCCAAGCAGGTGTTGAAAAACTCCATACGGGACTTGTGCCGATCATCCGCCCAGAAGGAATCCTGATAGGTCAGAATCAGCTTGGGCAGACGGCGGATCAGTTGACATCCCGGATGGATCATGGCGTATACCGCGTCCTGGTAGGTCACGGCTCCGGCTTCAATGCGTTCTGTGATGTACGGGCAGACGGGATGAGGACACTTTTTCCGGCCCCGGTATTCGGTGCAGAGTTTGCAGTCCACATCTTCCCGTTTATAGGTAAATCTTCCGATGTGCATAAAACCTCCTGTGGTTGACATAAAAATAACCGGGCAAGCGGGAGCCTGTCCGGTTGGGGGGTATATTCAGTTTTACCGACTTTTGTCGTGCTGGCGCTTGCGCTGCCAGGATTCCAGCAGCTTGAAGATCACAGCCTCCATCTGCATGGGAGAATAGGAACGAGGGAAATACTTGCGCAGCTTTTCGCCGGAGAGGGTAATATCATTCTTCACGGGCTTTTTCTGCTCCATCATAATGGAAAGCATGGTGTCCTCATTCAGTTCTCCGCTCTGGCTCAGTTTTCTCATGCGCTGCGCCTGGGACAGTGACGGAGTTGCCTGTTCGCTGCTCATGGTTTCTACCAGCAGCTCCTGTTCCTGCGTTGACAGCACCGCAAGCTGATAGGCCGGGGTGAGGGCGATTTTCTTCTCGTCCACCATCCGCATCAGCGGCGGGGTGAGATTGTTCAGAGAAATGTAGTTGCGCACGGTGTCTCCGCTGATGCAGTCTTTCTCACCCACGGAATCGTCGCTACGGAACTTCGCCGAAATATTCGGCGAAGTTAAATCGGTCCTCGCACCCTGCCGCTTGATGGCCTCCATTTTCATCTTGTAAGCCCTGGCCCGCTCCGAGGGAAGAATATCCTCCCGCTGGATGTTGCTGTCTACAAGCTGGATGACGGCTTCATCATCATTCAGATTCAGAACGATCACGGGCATGGAATCCTGCTCAGCTTGTTCGCAGGCATATTTCCGCCTGTGACCGGCGATCAGTTCATAGCCGCCTTCTGCGCGGGGGCGGGCAATGGCGCTGACGCTTTCCTTTAGCTCCTGCATGGCAGAATCGTCACGCACGGCGAAGGGATTCTGCGGGTGAGGGTGAATCTGAGATAGCGGCACACGGAGAACGGAACCTATCTTTTCCGGCGCTTTTTTAGGCATGGCAGTGCCTCCTTTCAGAGATTTTGGGCATAGAAAAAGGGCATTCCCGTATCGCGGAAATGCCCTTAATCATTGATAAGATAAGCCTTATCCGGGGGATATGAATTTGTCGTTAATTTAACACCTCCAAAAATTTGCCTTCATTCTGCTTGATTTTTCGGGTTGGAAAAGAACGAAGAATCAGGTGGCAGAATCCCAAAAACCGTTGGTATTTCAGGCCTTTCCCGGTTTGTCGTAAATATACCGTAAGGGCACACAGCCGCCACCGTTGCCATTGCCGCAGGGGCAGATATCAAGAGTGTCCAAGATTTGTTAGGCCACTCCACAGCATCGTTTACCCTCAATGTTTACACCCACTGTTCCGATAAAATGCGCTCAGATACTGCCGCACGGATGCAAAGCTATTACGATAATTTAGGTACCAAAAAAGCATGACCACGTTGTAAAATCAAGTCCTCAATCCTGTTTGGGGTAAACTTTTGGGTAAACAAAAATGATGAAGGAAAAAGAGCTACATTCTTAGCTCAAAAATTGCACGAAATCGCAAAGAAACCCCGGTATTCCAAAGAATACCGGGACTTTTCTTATGGCGGAGAAGGAGGGATTTGAACCCTCGATACCCTTTTGGGGTATACACGATTTCCAATCGTGCGCGCTCGGCCAGCTACGCGACTTCTCCATGTCTTGTAGGCCTCTTGCCGACTTGCATATAATACACGATTCCCCCGGATTTGTCAAGTATTTTTTTCCTGATTTTAAACCTAAACTCTGCACAAAATTATCCTATACATTCCGGTATCGTTATCTCCAGCATTTCATAAATCTCCCGTTGTCTTTTGGTGGGGGGATTCAGGAGCCTGGGGTTGTGGCTGCCTGGGTAGTGGATGGTTTTCATTTTGTCCAGTTCCAGCAGAATGTTATGGATGGTCAAACCATTTGTCTGCAAATATGTTTTTAATTGCCGCAGCAGATAAGCATGAACGATCAAAGCCAGGAAGCAGACAAACAGCTTCCCTTGTGCTGTTTCCGAACTGTGGCTGCGCATTCTTTTCATATCCAGTTCGATTTTCAAATCGTCAAAGCTTTTCTCTATGGCATCCCGGCGGCGGTAGATCTCCAGAATCTCCGCCGTCGTTTTCTTGAAATCCGTCTCCCCAATCAGGAAAAAGCCGCAGTTTCTCAATTCCTGGTCAATGGCTTTATAATTGCGTACGAATCCAAGCTTTCCGTCCTTGGATCGATTGATATAGAAATACTTGTCGTAATGCTGCTTTCT
>CALWXR010000112.1 GCA_944385535.1 uncultured Oscillospiraceae bacterium | reverse complement strand
CACTGCATCAGGTTGGGTTTCAACCAGAAGCGTGTCTTACCGCTGCCGGAGCCGCCGATAATCAAAACATTCTTATTCCTGGCTGTCCTGGGGTCTTTCGGGCGGCTGTTCATCGTCAGCCGTTCCGTCTGGGTGAGAATGATGTTATTCTCAAACACCGGGTCCATAAACGGCTTGATGTCCTCCGCCGTCCCCCAGCGGGCCGAACCGTATTCCATGTTCTTGCGGTATTTCTTGGCATTTTTGCCCTTGATGTAGACAGCCAGGCGCAGGGCAGCCCCGCAGCAAAGGCCCACCAGCAGGTCAACCGGGTGAAAGCTGGGGAGCGCCGACTGAAAGGCGGCGGCAAATCCATCCATCAGGCCCAGCAGCTTGGCCGAAGCGTCCGCGCCAGGGGCCAGCCGCCATGCCTCGCCCAGCTTGGTAGCATACAGGCCGATCAGCAGATAGGGAAGGTTGGGGAGCAGAAGTTTTTTCAAATCGAGCTGTCTCATCGTTCCTGTTCCCTCCGTTTCTCACGGTTCGGGACAGGGGCTTTCACCAGCTCCTTGAACTTCTTGAGCTTACCCAGCACCGACTCCCGGCGCTGCTCCTTTTTCAGCCGGTTCTTGGAATACTTCTGGAAGGCGGCGTTCATGCTCGCCTCGCTGGGAGCCTTGAAGAAAATCTGATACTGGCCCTTTGCCGTTTTATAGACCGCATACTGGACCTTGTACTCGCGGGCAATCCGGTCAAAACTCCGAAGCCCCTTGTCTTGCAGGTCGATCTCCTTCATATCGCCGTACTGCTTTTTCAGGTCCTCCATGCTGACCCTGCCGTATGGCTTCACACCGTCCGGGCTGTCCCGGCTGTTTTGCAGCTTCTTGTTCTTTCGGTGGGCCAGGTACTTGGAAAGCGCCGCTTTCAGGACCCGCCCGGTGAACTTGGTGGCATTGACCGTCAGCGTCAATGTCCTGTTTTCCACTTCTTCCTGCATCAAAATCACTCCCTTCTGTCAGGATGAAAGCGGCGGCCCCGTCTAAGGCGGGACCACCAGACGGCGGAGCAGGTATCGTGTCCGCATAGCCGATTACTCCCAGATGGCTGGAAACAGCTCATCAGAGCGGCGCTCCGGCTGTTCCAGCAGGGGGAAATGGACCTCTTGCAGATACCGGGAAAGCTCTGCCACCTGATCGTCCTTCGGCGGATTATAGCTCCAACTGCACAAGTCATCGTCCCGGCCATACCGCTCATTCCGCCAGCAGTTGATGTGGATGCCAGTGCCGACCTCCACATCACAGTGCCGCCTGCCATTCTGGATGTGCAGATAAATCCCTTCCGGGAAAAACTCCTTCCTGAACCGGCATCGCGGGAACTGCGGCTTGAGCTTTCGGTATTCCGCATCCATCAGGCCCTCAAAGAGCGCCATCTGTTCTGTGTGGTTCAGCTCCATCATTTTCCACCCCCTTCCTCGCGGCCCTGGCCTTTGACTGTCAAAATACCGTCCAGGGTGGTAGCGGTGATCCGCAGCCGCTCGGCCACGGCGATGTCATTCTTCATGGCCTCATCCATCGTACCGCCGCAGACCACCAACACAGAAGCGCGGCGGAGATAGTCGCGGGCCATGTCGATCCCGTCCTTATGCTCCTGGGGGATGCTGTCCTTCAAAAACAGAGGCAGGAACAAAAGCGGGCAGACCGGGGAAAAACCGGCCTCGTAGACCAGGCGGCAGTATTTGGCGGCGTTTTCGGTGTTCTCAAACTCGTTGTCGCCCCAATGGGCGGTGATATACGCAAGCGGGCGTTTCATGCAAAACTCCTTTCTCCCCATGTCCGGGGTGCAGAAAAGGCGGCCCTTATGAGCCGCCTCCGTAAAGGTCGTGATTGACCAGCATCGTGTAGTGATTGTCCAGAGAGGACGGTGCATTGAACAGCGCCGCCATCAGATATGCCTTGGTGTTCCAGACGCGGGTGGTGTTTTCGTGGATGCCGTCCAGCACTTTCTCGATGTGGGAACAGGTGATCTTCGCAAACCGCTGCTGAACAAAAGCGGTGGGGTATTCCGCATCCCGCCCGATCTTGATGGTGGGGCTTTTGGTCAGCGCCACTTCCAGCATGATTTCCACGAACTCGTCTATCTGTTCCCGGTTCAGGGAATTACAGATATGCTCGTACTCAATCTGATCCCTGATTTCTTCCCGTTTCTCCATCACTTCCGTCTGTCCGTCCGTCTCTGCCGCCGCAGGCGCAGAAGGAAAGAATGAATGAGTATTTGATCCATGAGTATTTGATTTTTGGATATTTGATTTCTTAGTATTTAATTGCGGCGGGTTTTCCGTATCTGGTACAGCCATATCTGGTGTTTCCATATCTGGATTTACCATATCCGGGTTTTCCGTACCTGGTGAAGCCGTATCTGGCGGTGCCGGTTCCGGCTGGGGCTTGACCGGCTTCTCAAAGATGGTGTACTCGGTATCGGTGATCCGGCCATTCTTGCCCCGGAGCTGCCTGCGGGTCAGATACCCCGCGCTTTCCAGCTCCCGGAGGGTCTTGCCAATCGTCTCCACGCTTTCCTTGCAGATGGAGGCCAGGCCCCGCGTGGTGTAATTCCACTCATCCGGCAGGGAGAGCATCATGGAGAGAAGCCCCTTGGCTTTCAGGGTCAGGCCGGTATCTTTCAGGTGGTAGTTGCTCATCACGGTGTAGTCCCGTGTGCGCTCTACGCGAAAAACTGCCATATTCATCACTCCCATTCTGAAAGGGCGGCCCGGCCCTGGGGCCAGCCGCCTTACTGGTTACGGTTCATAGACCGGCTGGGTATGTTCATACACCGGGCCGCACAGCCCGTTTAAGTCCTCCACAAGCTCGCCCAGGTCCAGGCACAGCTCGCTGTCCATGACCGGCGTATCTTTGATGGTGCGGTACTGCGTGATGTAACCGTCATGGTCGTAGTTCACGCTCACGCAGGAGACAACCGCCAGGGACATATCTTCCAGGAGCCACAGCTCCAAGGTGCGGGTAGCCACCACGATCTCCATTGTCACCTGGTCGGTTTCCTCATACAGCAGGGTGGCTTTCTGGCGGAACAGGTCCTCGCCCCGGTAGTTGAAGGACCGTTCCTGCCTGCCCTGGGTGATGTAGGAATACACCGTTGTGGCATTGTGGCGGACCACCTGCAACAGACTGTAAATGTCCAGGCTTTCCACCAGCTCGGCGGCTTCGTCCTCGGTGTAGCAGCCTTCCTCCACCGCCTGCTGAAACAGATCGTCAAAGGTTTCTTTCAATGCTTCATAAGCGTCCATACTTAAATCCTCCTATGGGTGCGCCTGCCATCAATGGCGGCGCTTTTTGGGTTTGTCGGGCAGGATATGCCCCTCGATGATTGCAGCGTGGCGGCGGATCTGAAGCTGGCCCTGGCGTTCCAGGGACCGCATCCGGGCATACTCGTCCTCGGTCAGAAACAGCCGCTTATACTGGCCCCTGCGCCCCAGGGGGCAGTGGGTGGACAGGATGAGAAATTCCGCCATGTGCCGGGTATCGTCCTTGAACCGTTCCACAGCCAGCAGGTCGTGGCCTTCCAGCGGGAGATGCAGAGGTTTCATGCCTTGCGCCCCCTTTCGTGAATATCCAGGACCGCACAGCCATACCGGGCGATGAGCAGGGCGTTCACAATCATGCGGAGCGCCGCAGCGTCTACAACCTCGGCATCTGCCAGGTCACGGGTTGTCAGTCCTCCCGCGTTGGTGTAGATGCCCCGCGCAGCGATATAGAGGGTGTAGTCATGGGGTGAAATCTCATGGAGCCTTGCATAATCGAACTCCGCGCCCCGCCTGCACAGGCAGTTTCCGGCGCGGCGGTAAATGTCCTCATCGGAAGTGAACAGGAACATGACCGCAAAGAAAGCAGGCGTGTCCCGGCGTTTGCTGTGGCCCAGGTGGATTTTCACACCCTCCATGCGCTGCCGGTGGCGCTCATCCTGCCAGAGCATACCGGGGAAATCCCGGATCAGCGGTTCCAGGCGGGCCATCAGGCGCTTATCGTGGGGAAACATCTGCCGGACCACCTCTGCATAGCCCACAACGCCCGCCTCGATGCGCTCGGCCATCCAGGGGCAGCCGCAGGCGGTGCAGCCAAATTTCTTGACATACTCGGTGCAAAGTTTGCAGTCCACATCTGCCGGTGTGTATTTGAAAGTGTTGATATACATGGATACCTCCTTGTGAAAATGAAAAGGCCGGGCAAATGGATTGTCCGGCGGGTTA
>CALWXR010000111.1 GCA_944385535.1 uncultured Oscillospiraceae bacterium | reverse complement strand
TTCCTCAAGCTGATTGATGCAAGTAGACGGGGATATGTCAGAAACCCTGTATCACACAAACTTTTTCATTGAGGCATAAAATAACTAAAAATGCTCACAATAGAATAACTCCATAGCTACATTTTTTTCAGGAGGCATATTTTGATTTCATACGCGCCATTCTGGGAAACACTTCATGCTTCCTCCGAAACCACCTATACGCTCATCAAAAATCACCACATTTCCAGCGCCACAATTGATAAGCTGCGCAAGAACAAACCCATTACCACAACCACCATCAACGATCTGTGCGCGATCCTGTGCTGCCGGGTGGAAGATGTGCTCGTTTACATCCCACACCCGGAGGATCTGCGTCCCCTGTGACCTCGCCTGCCCTTCACCAAAGGGCGGACGAGGCGGCTGTTTGCAATTACACACCTTCTGTGTTTAGATAAAGTGTCCCGGCTGATACCCAAAACAGGTGTCAGCCGGGACATACCTTATTTATATTAGGCTATGCAGAATTTCGTCGGGTACGGCATAGGCGCACAGGATTCCGCAGGGTTCCATCTATATCCAATACAATTTCCTTACGTTTCATGTATCCCCTTTAGTCAAACAAAACCTCCCAGTTGGGGCTTTTGTACGCGTCGAAGCACATTTTAATCTGCTCCTCGTTGTTCTTTTCCGTTGCCAATGCCGGAAGTTCTTCTTCTGAAAAATAGGAAAAGCCTGTTGTTTCTATGTTTTCTTCAAACTGGCCGCCAACAGCGCCGCATAAAACAAATATCTTACATACACCGTAAGCATATACGGGCAAATTGTGCTTCGACCGGTCCTGTACCGCTATGATTCTTTCGGCGGTTACATCCAGTCCCGCTTCTTCCTTCACCTCTTTGATCGTGTTCTCTTTGACAGAAACATTCACATCACACCAGCCGCCCGGGAGCGCCCACCGGCCGTCCTTTTCCTGCACCAGCAGAATTTTACCGTCAGCGAAGATGGCCGCTCTTGTATCAATTTTCGGTGTTTGATATCCGGTTTCGCCGCAGAATAAATCCCTGACTTTGTCTGCCGGAATATCTGTTTTACAGGAAATCATTTCCGCGGCTATTGCGCGGATTCTCTCAAACCGTTCTATATCAAATTTGTCTTTTGAATAGAATATGCCCGCCTGCGCGATGCTTTGCAGTTCTACCGCCCACGCTAACCATTTTTCCTTCATGTCTAAGTCCTCATCAAGCTTTGAGCATCGCCGCCTTATCCGGCCTTCCCATCCATTGGTAATACTGCCGCCACAGACCCAGGTCATGCAGAGGAATGGCTTCGCCGTTCAGAAAGGCCGTTTCCGGGATTTGTTCCGGCAGCAAGGAGCAGTCATGGGCAACGCCATCGCATACGATCACAAATCCGCCCATAACGTCCACTTCGATCCCGTCAATGGTGAATTCCAGAAAATGCCGGGTCTTATATTGACTGTTGGGATTCGGCGGCGCCATGGTCCCCATTCCCAGGAGAATTTCTTTCACCCGGGGCACGTGGTCCTCCATTACAAGAATATCAATATCATGAAAATGGTCGATTTTCCCTTTAAAGTACAGCAGACCGGAAGCGCCCAGACACCAGGCAACGCCTGCCCGGTTTAAGGCGGCCGCCACTTTTTCCAGAACCGCAAGCTGTTTCATAACCTTTCCTCCTTGGTTTTTTTGCTGCGCAGGCTCGCCGCTTCAGAGCGTCCCTGTCCAAAAGGCAATGCGCCCTTTGACCTTGTAAAACCTTTTCCTCCCGGGGCAATGGTTTTATCAGGGATAGTATACCATAGTTTTCAGAAAATGTCAGCCGCCCGGTTTTTCCTAAGGAATCTCTTTCGCTTATTTGGTCTCGCATCATTGACAAATGACCGCCGCTTCGGAAAATCCCCGAAAAGCTATTGCAAAGCCGGAAGATTTCAGGTATAATAATTTGTTGTGACAGCGAATCGGCAAAAGATAACACAAAGGAGTTTTGAAATATATGAAGCTTGGAATTGTGGGGCTTCCCAACGTGGGCAAGTCCACCCTGTTTAACGCCATTACCAACGCCGGCGTCCCGGCGGACAACTACGCCTTCTGCACCATCGACCCCAACGTGGGCGTGGTCAGCGTGCCGGACGAGCGGCTTCAGTGGCTCAGCGAGCTGCACAAGCCCAAGAAAACCACCCCAGCCATTGTGGAATTCGTGGACATCGCCGGTCTTGTCAAGGGCGCTTCCAAGGGCGAGGGCCTGGGCAACAAGTTCCTGAGCAACATCCGCACCACCGACGCCATCATCCACGTGGTTCGGTGCTTTGAGGACGCCAACGTGACCCATGTGGAGGGCAGCACCGATCCCCTGCGGGACATCGACATCATCAACCTGGAGCTGGTCATGGCGGACATGGAAATGGTGGAGCGCCGCATCGATAAGGCCCAGAAGGCCATGAAGGGCGGGGATAAAAAGTTCGCCCGGGAGGTCAGTGTGTTTTCTCAGCTGCTGGAGCATCTGAACGAAGGCAAGCTGGCCCGAACCTTTACCGACGATCCCGACGATCTGGCCCTGATTTCCACCTCCGATCTGCTGACCCTGAAAAAGACCATTTACGTAGCCAACCTGGCGGAAAACGAGATCAACGAGCCGGACAGCAACCACCACTATCAGGCGGTGAAGGCCCTGGCCCAGGCGGAAGGCAGCCAGTGCCTGCCCATCTGCGCCAAATTGGAGGCGGATATCGCCGAGCTGGACGATCCGGAGGAAAGAGCCATGTTCATGGAAGAGCTGGGACTGGCGGAAAGCGGCCTGGACCGGCTGATCAAATCCAGCTACGCCCTGCTTGGCCTGATCTCCTTCCTCACCGCGGGAAGCGACGAATGCCGGGCCTGGACCATTAAAAAGGGCACCAAGGCTCCCCAGGCCGCGGGCAAGATCCACTCGGATTTTGAGCGGGGCTTCATCCGGGCGGAGGTCATCGCCTTCCAGGATATGAAGGCCTGCGGCACCATGGCCGCCGCCAAGGCAAAGGGCCTGGTTCGCAGCGAGGGCAAGGAATACGTAATGAAAGACGGGGACATTGTAAACTTCCTGTTTAACGTGTAAAAAATTACGCGGGATGGCCGGACCATCCCGCGTTTTTTTACATCGCCAGCATTCGGATCCCGTATAACAGCGCCAAATACACCGGATAAAACAGGTAGAAGCCCGTTTTCACCCAGGAACTTGCGGTTGCCTTCCGTCCGTGATAGCAGGCAATGGGAACCATGGCAAGCAAGGCAAACTGTTCAATGGTGATCTTTACAAAACCGCTCCGCCAAATGGTGTAGCCGGGCATGAGCCAGGTGAACAGAACCACCATGGCCGCCAGCTGGATCCAATTCCGCCGGGGCAGTTCCCGGGTCAGGTAGAACAGCCCTATGAGCAGCACCCCGGGGCCGCCGTAGTCCGTCATAGCCAGTTCCGCCAAAGCGGCGAAGGGCAGAAGGATGAGCAGCTTCCCCACCAGGGGCTTGCAGCGATTCATGGCGTTCATGGCCAGAAAGCCCACCAGCAGCGTAAGCATCACGCTCTGATACCACCAGGTCCATCCGCCAAACAGGGCAAAGTCAAAGGGAACCTCCGACAGCAGGACGCCCGCAAAAAGACGCAAGCCGTATTTTGTTCGGTTCCGGGTATAATGAAAGCCCTCCGCCAGCAAAAAGCAGTAGATGGGAAAGGCAATTCGCCCGGTCACTCTCAGCCACTCTACTTGGGGCAGCAGCGCCGCGCCTATATGATCCAGGAGCATGGTCACGCAGGCAATGAGCTTCAGCCCTTCCTGGGAAATCCCCCCCGCGGATGCGGCGGGTTTGAATTGGAGGCTTTTTTGTTCCATAGAATCTCACAGCTTTCCCTGTTTTTCCTCAAATTAGTGCCTGCTGAATAAGCCGAGGAAAGCGGCTTATTCCCCGCTGTAGGCGGGAAATTGAAAAAAACGGCTCTTTCCAACCGTTTTTTTCAATTCAGGCGCGTATCAATGTGTATTTTGGATGGTGCGGCGTACCGCGTCATCCAAGCAGGCGCAAGATTTTTTCGCTGAAAGGCGGAAAAACCTTGCGCCGGAACAACGCAAAAAGTCCGGAAAGCCTTGGCTTGCAAGGACTTTTGCGTTGTTCAGTACACATCAAATTATACACCACCCGCAGCCAAAAGTCCACCATTTTCCAAAATTATGTTTTATGCTTATCGACTTTGTTCAGCAAAGGCTCAGCCAGTGCCGGTGAGAGAGGAATGTTCGTTGGTTCCTCCGAG
>CALWXR010000110.1 GCA_944385535.1 uncultured Oscillospiraceae bacterium | reverse complement strand
GGTAACCAGTTGTTTTTACGCCTTACCAGGGCTGTGGCTACATCTTGTGCCTTGCTGAGTTAAGTCGATAAGCATATTCAATTATAAAAGTCCGTGCAGATTAAAACGCATCGATACATTGCAACTATAGCCCCTCGTGCAGTCTGCTCTCAGCAAGAGCCAAAGCCGTTCTCAATCTACACGAGAACTCCAAGTGCATATTTGCAGGGGCGTTTCAAATTGAATGCCCCACCGGAAGAACAGCTTCAGCTTGGTTTTCATGGGATGATGGCCGGTTTTCATCACCACGAAGCTGCCCTTGGACATGGATTTCAGTTCGTCCGGTGACATCAATGGCCGCTCCATCATTTGCAGAGACTGAGAGTTTGTATATTCTATTATTTTGAACTTCAGCGCCCTTTTTGAAAACAGAAGCTTCAAAAAGGGCTCTGTCCGGTTTTTCCGTGCCAGACAAGGGAAATAGGGGTTCAACTCTCTCCAATTAGCGGAAACCAGTCGTTGGCATCTATGGAAAAAGACTTGTTTTTTTACGCTTCAAAAGCCGAAAAACGGTTGATGCCACCGGCTTTTCGCCAGTGGCATCTATACCGTTTTGATTTAATGGTGGACCTGAGGAGATTCGTTACATTTTCTCCAGCGGAGAAAATATAGGTGTTGCCGCCGTCGAGACCGGCGGCAAGCCACAGTCCACCGGACTGTGGCATTTGATGGTTCGAATCTCCTCTAAAATTAAAACATACAGGCACCCAAAAGGGTGCCTGTATGTTTTGGTGGACCTGAGGAGATTCGAACTCCCGACCCCTACAATGCGAATGTAATGCGCTCCCAGCTGCGCTACAGGCCCAAAGATTACTGTGCAATTATAACTCGAAGAAGGAACATTGTCAAGAAAAACTTGTATTAGTTTTTCTCTTTGATATAATAGGATCAGCATTGCAGAAAGAGAGGATAAACCATGCACTATCAAGATATCAACGCCGCCGCCATTGACCGCTGGGTGGATGAAGGGTGGGAATGGGGTGTTCCCATTTCTCATGAGGTTTTTGTGGACGCGCTGAACGGAAAATGGGACGTACTGCTGACACCCACCAAGCCGGTCCCCCACCATTGGTTTGGGGATCTTCGGGGAAAGCGGGTTTTGGGCCTTGCCAGCGGCGGCGGGCAGCAGATGCCCATCTTTGCCGCCCTGGGCGCAAACTCTACCGTTCTGGACTATTCGGAAAAACAGCTGGAACGGGAAAAAATGGTGGCCGCCCGGGAAGGCTATGCCATTACCATTCTCAGAGGGGATATGACCAAGCCCCTTCCCTTCCCGGACGAATCTTTTGATCTGATCTTCCATCCGGTGTCCAACTGCTATGTGGAGGAAGTAAAGCCCATCTTCCGGGAGTGCTATCGGATCCTGAAGCACGGGGGTATTTTCCTGGCGGGGATGGATACCCTGCTGAATTATTTGGTCAGCGAGGATGAAAAGTCCATCGTCAACACCATGCCCTTTAACCCTCTGAAAACCCCCGAACATCGCCGGCAGCTGGAAGCTTCCGACTGCGGCGTTCAGTTCTCCCACACCGTGGAAGAGCAGATCGGCGGTCAGCTGGAAGCGGGCTTTCTGCTGACCCATCTGTACGGCGACACCAACGGCAGCGGGTATCTTCACGAAAAAAACGCGGAGACCTTCCTGGCAACCCGGGCGGTAAAGCCTTGATCCCAAGAAATCCACTTCCCTTTTTGGGAAAAATGTGATAAGATAACCGGCGAATCTGTTACCAAAGGAGAAACCCCATGCCATCCATCAATGAAATTTTGGCTCAGGAGCTGGGCCAGAAGCTGGAATATGTTGAAAACGTGGTCGCCCTCATGGACGAGGGCAATACCGTCCCCTTTATCGCCCGGTACCGGAAAGAAATGCACGGCGCCATGGACGATACCACATTGCGGAATCTGGAGACCCGCCTTACCTACCTGCGCAATCTTCAGCAGCGCCGGGAGGAAGTGAAGAAGTCCATTGAAAACCAGGGCAAGCTGACCCAGGAGCTTTCCGACGCCATCGACGCCGCCGCCACCATGACGGAGGTGGAGGATCTGTACCGGCCCTACAAACAAAAACGCCGCACCCGGGGCTCCGTGGCCCGGGAGAAGGGTTTGGAGCCCTTGGCGCAGGCCATCTTCGCCCAGGACGGCCAGGACCCGGAAGTTCTGGCCCAGGACTACATCGATCCGGAAAAGGGCGTGAATACCATTGAGGAAGCCCTCCAGGGGGCCAACGACATCATTGCCGAAAATCTGTCCGACGACGCCCAAATCCGCAAGGATCTTCGGGAACTGGTAATGCGCCGGGGGCAGTTCACCTGCAAGGCGGAAGAAGGCGCCGACGAAAACGGGGTCTACAAGCTGTACTATGACTTTTCCCAGCCCATTTCCCGGCTGCTGGATCATCAGATCCTGGCCATGAACCGGGGTGAAAAGGAAGGAGTACTGAAGCCCAGTGTGACCCTGGCAGGCAGCGAAGGCGCCGCGCTGGTATGCCGGGCAGCCCTGAAGCCGGTTTTGACCGTTTCCGCCTTTGTCCGGGCCGCCGCCGAGGACGCTTACGAGCGGCTGATCTTCCCCTCCATCCAGCGGGAAGTCCGAAGCGAGCTGTCCGACCGGGCCTATCAGGGGGCCATCCACAACTTTGCTCTGAACTTAAAGCCCCTATTAATGCAGCCCCCGGTGAAGGGCTTTGTGACCATGGGCCTGGATCCCGGCTACCGCAACGGCTGTAAGGTGGCTGTGGTGGACGCCACCGGCAAGGTTCTGGACACCGCCGTGGTCTACCCCACCTTCAGCGAGCGGAAGAAGCAGGAGGCCATTTCCATTCTCTCCGGCCTGATCCGGAAATACGGCGTCCGGCACATTGCCATCGGCAACGGCACCGCCTCCCGGGAGACGGAAGCTATGACCGTGGAAATGCTCAAATCCTTCTCCGACGTCAGCTATATGATCGTCAACGAGGCCGGGGCTTCCGTGTACTCCGCCTCTCCCCTGGCGGCGGAGGAATTCCCGGAATACGATGTGAATCTCCGCTCCGCCGTGTCCATCGCCCGGCGGCTTCAGGATCCCCTGGCGGAGCTGGTCAAAATCGATCCCAAGGCCATCGGCGTGGGCCAGTACCAGCACGACTGCCCTCAAAAGGAGCTGGACGCGGCCCTGGGAGGCGTGGTGGAGGACTGCGTAAACGCGGTAGGCGTGGACGCCAACACCGCCTCCCGGAGCCTGCTTCAGCAGGTGTCCGGCCTGACCGCCGCCACCGCCAAAAATATTGTGGCCTACCGGGAGGAAAACGGCCCCTTCACCAGCCGGGCCCAGCTGAAAAAGGTGCCCAAGCTGGGGCCAAAGGCCTTTGAGCAATGCGCGGGCTTCCTGCGCGTCCCCGAAAGCAAGGAGGTGCTGGACAATACCGGCGTTCATCCCGAGTCCTACGCCGCCGCCAAGGCCCTGCTGGCTCTGCTGGGCTATGGGAAAGGGGATTCCCTTTCCGATCTGCCCGCCAGATTGGAAGTCTACGGCCTGGCAAAGGCCGCGCAGGAATGCGGCGTGGGCGAGCCCACTTTAGTGGACATTGCCAAAGAGCTGTCCAAGCCCGGGCGGGATCCCCGTGACGAGCTGCCCGCTCCCATTCTGCGCAAGGACGTGCTGGAAATGAAAGACCTGGTTCCCGGCATGGAGCTCACCGGCACGGTTCGCAACGTGATCGACTTCGGCGTATTTGTGGATATCGGCGTTCACCAGGACGGTCTGGTGCATATTTCCGAGGTATGCAGCCGCCGCCTGCGCCATCCCAGCGAAGTGGTGAAGGTGGGAGATATTGTAAAGGTTGTGGTTCTGTCCGTGGACGAGAAGCGCCACCGGATCAGCCTTTCCATGAAGCAGGTCAAAGCCAAAACCTGACCCAACCGTAAAAAAATCCCTGAGATCCCGGCTTCCCGGGGATCTCAGGGCTGTATGGATTTCTTTCGAAATTTACAGCGGCCCGGAACCGGGCCGCTGCTTACACTTTATCCTCTTCCTCGGATGAGCAGCGTGTCACAGGGCCGCCGTCGGGTCATCCGCAGATATTTCCACGGCATCGGCTTTCCTCACTGCCCCCGCTCTGTACTTAAATTATACCATATGCCCAAATCGAATGGTGAAGAAATCTTGAACATTGGTGAAAATATTTATTATGAAGGATCCTCTCCCCTGTCATGAAATCTTTTCTTTTCTTTAATTAGGGTCTACTGAAAAAATACAATTCTTACCCCTGGCAGCCACAAGATCCGCCAAAAAGGACGTTCCGCCAAA
>CALWXR010000109.1 GCA_944385535.1 uncultured Oscillospiraceae bacterium | reverse complement strand
TGATCGCATATTACCGATCCAATAAAGAGGACTGATTCAATATCTTGTGGTAAGCTGTTTAAAGTCGATAAGCATTTTACTTTATAGCCAACCCGTTCAATTCGTGCTTTGATGATGGAATCATCCACGTCTTTCTCATAGGAAACGGTCAGCAGACCTTTTTTCAGATCCACCTTTCCGGCAACGCCGCTGATGTCATTCACAATTTCTTCCACTCTGTTTTTACAATGGTCACAGTGCATACCCTCTACTTGAAAGGTTTTCTGATACTTCACATGGGACAGCTTCTTTTTCTTGGGCTTATAGCCGCTGCCGCCGCAGCATCCGCCCTGTCCCTTGAAGTGCTTGATCGTAGAACGCAGAGCAATGACTGCGATCACTGCAATGACAGCGATTATGATGTAATTTTGCATTTGGATACGCCTCCATTTATTTTGTGATTGCGCTGCCTGTATTCTCCCGGCGTCATCCCTTTGACTGATCGAAAGGCGCCGGCAAATTTACCGGCATTATCATAACCATGCTCTCCGGCAATCTCTAAAATTGTCTTATCCGTGTACTCTAACATATATGCCGCGGACTCCATTTTTCGTGCTTTCAGAAAAGCGTAAAAGGAAACACCGTACACCGCCTTGAAAGCGCTTTTGATATAGCTGGACGATACATGGAACATAGACGCCGCCTGTTCCAAAGTGCATCGCTGTTCCATATGGTCTGTCAAATACGAAGCTACATTCTTTGCAAGGCTGACCTGAGAAGGGGACAGGGTTCGTGCTTGTGAAGCGTTCTCTTCCATAGAATAGACACTCAAAAAAAGCATCAACTCCAATATCTTTATTTTGCAGTAACCCTGCTTGATTTGAGGCGGTACTTCGTACAACTCTGAGAAAATATGCTCAAAGGACGGATTGGAACGGGCAACAAAAAAGCCTGTTTCCTTACAAAACTTTTCCGCGATACGATCAGGCTCCACGTTAACATCCTGCAGCAGACAGGAAAGGCATCTTGGAGCTTTTTCAATGTCAATGCGGATAATCAGGCCGTGGTAATGACCCATAGGAAGGTAGAAAGAGGATGCAATACACTCTGCCTTGGCAATCAGCAAATCCCCTGGGGAGATATAGCAATAATCATCGCCTACACTGCACTCCATTCGTCCCTCACGGCAGTGGAATATTTCCAGCCGCTTCGTCCCCGCCGGCGGCTCTGATAAAGTAACTTCCTGGGTATGTGAACTGAAATAGATAATTGAAATTCCGGGGAACACAATTTGTTCATCGGCAGTATATCTGATGCCGGCTTCTCTTGCGGGCATGAAAAAACCTCCTGTTAAGCCAGGGTTTTCAGGGCATCCCCGGGGATCTCAGTCAAAAAAGCGCCGATCGCGAGGCTTGCCGTGTGATCCGGCGTTCTTTTTGTGAATTGGCATTCGTCCTTACGAATCCCTGCCTTATAAAAAGAGGGGGGATGCGTACGTTCCCGGCGCGCATCCCCCTGAATATGGATTGGTTAATGATGCTCTTCGATGTGATTGGGGCTGCAGCTGCCACTGCAATTACCACCACATTGTTTCGCGTAAGGGCAGCCGATGCAGGTTTCCCCACGTTTTTTTGCCCGATAAAGGTAGAGGATGATACCGCCAATGATGCCGATGATAAGCACAATTAAAATGAAATTCACCATTCAGCTTACCTCCTGCCTTTGCTGTTAACTCTTGCTCAGGGCATACTCTGCGTTCATCTGGCTGTCTGTCTTACGGATCAAGTAAATTACGATAGCCGCGAGCAACGCTACGACAGCGGCACCGGCAATGGCCGGAACAATCTGGAGAGAAGCAGGCGCGGTAATCAGAGTGCCGATGGTGTACACCAGATATCCTACGGTGTAACCCACACCCAACTGCAGACCGATCCCGCCCCAAAGCCACTTGCCGCTCTTCATTTCAGAGTTCATGGCGCCGATGGCGGCAAAGCAGGGGGGAGTATACAGATTGAACATCAGATAAGCCAGTGCGGCTACCTTGGTAATGGCCATAATTCCGGCAACCTCAGCGCCGGCGCCTTCCATCAGAGCCAGCTCTTCGGTATCGATCAGGTTCTCCAGGCCAACGAAGCAAACGGCCAGAGTACCCACCACATTTTCCTTGGCGATAAATCCGGTAACAGCCGCCGCAGCCAGCTGCCAGGACAGAACGCCAACAATGGGCACCAGCAAGTAGGCAAAGGGACCGGCGATGGAAGCGAGAATGGAGGAATCGGCAGTCTCAGCCACAGAGAAGCTCCAGTCGAAGGTCTGCATGATCTGCACAGCGGTATTGCACAGCAGGATGATTGTTGCGGCCTTTACGATGTAAGCCCAGCCACGGGAGCACATGGACTTGAACGCGGACCAAAGGGAAGGAACCTTGTACTCAGGCAGCTCGATGATGAAGAAAGACTTACGAGCCTTATAACCGGTAATCTTGTTTACCAGCAACGCGCCCAGGAAGATCAGGACGATACCGGTCAGATACATCAGCGTGCTGACCCAACCGGCATTATCAAAGAAAGCGCCGGCAAACAGGGAAATAACAGGAATCTTTGCACCGCAGGGCATGAAGGGAGCCAGCATAGCCGTGGCGCGGCGTTCACGCTCATTACGGATGGTACGGCTTGCCATGATACCGGGAACAGCACAACCGATGGTAATCACAAAAGGAATGACGGACTTGCCGCTTAAGCCCACCTTCTTGAAAATCGGGTCAAGAACAACGGCAACACGGGCCATATAACCGCAATCTTCCAGAATGGCGATCAGGAAGTACATAACCATAACCAGAGGCAGGAAGCCGACAACGGCAATCACACCGCCGATCATACCGTCAACCAACAGAGCGGAAAGCAGAGGATTGGCGTCGCTGAGCATCTCGCCTACAGCTCCCTGGAACCCTTCCAGGATCGCAACCAGCCAGTCTGCAATGGGCGTGCCCACCCATACCTGAGAAATCTGGAACACCAGGAACATGACAACTGCAAAGATCGGAATGCCCAGCCATTTATTGGTCAGAACTTTGTCAATCGCGTCTCCTGCGTTCTTATCCTTGGTCAAAACCTTCCGGGTCTCAACCGCCTTCACAATCTGATTTACAAAATCAAACCGCTTACGGTCGGCATCTGTAACAGCTGCTTTGTCCGTCAGATCAATATCACCCTGGCGGTAAGGCGCGGCCTGTTCTTTGTTCGCGTGAATTACCGCTGCTTCGATCACTTCTTTCAGACCGTCGCCGGAAGTAGAAACCGTATTGATAACAGGGCAGCCCAGCTTTTCGCTCAGCAGATCCACATTGATCTTCGTGTCCTTCTTGGCGTTGATATCGCTCTTGTTCAGAGCAACAACCACCGGGATCCCCAGCTCCAGGAGCTGGGTGGTAAAGAACAGAGAACGGCTCAGATTGGAAGCGTCCACGATGTTGATGATAACATCCGGATTCTCTTTCTTCACATAGGAGCTTGTAATGCTCTCTTCACTGGTGAAGGGAGACATGGAGTAAGCGCCGGGAAGGTCAACGGCGATCAGCTGTTGACTACCGGAATAGTATGCTTTTTTTACGGGATGCTCTTTTTTGTCCACGGTAACGCCTGCCCAGTTTCCGACTTTTTCATTACGGCCTGTCAGCGCATTATACATGGTGGTTTTGCCGGAGTTTGGATTACCAGTTAATGCGATTCTCATTGAGAAAATCCTCCTTCTCATTTTTAACTTTATTATTTAGATCCTTGCGGATAAAGTTACCTCACATATTTGTTAGCGGCTGCTAACACCTGGTCTTAAAAAACGGCAGAAGCCTTTGCCACCGTTTTTATATGGAAATGGCTTCTGCCAGCTGAAGGTCAATGTTATATCTTCCGTCCTTGATAGAAACAACACAACTGTTTTTTAAGTGGGAAACCACTGTAATATGCTCTCCGCTGTAGCAACCAAGGGAAAAAAGGAAAGCATCCAGTTCCTCATCGTCGGTATCAATTCGCTGAATGATGTATTCTTTGCCTTCGACTGCGTCTTTCAGAGTCATATGTATCGCCATCCGTTTCTTCCTTATAGTTCTTGTTAGCGAAAGCTAACAGCTGGCCAAAAATCATTGGTTAGCGCTCACTAACCATACATAGTATAATCAAACAGGCCCCATTTGTCAATACCTCTTTTTGCTTTTTTCAAAACATACGTATCGACTTTTTAGGGCGCGGGATGACGCTTCTGAAAAAAGGGGCTGTCTCAAAATCAATGTCATTAAGTTAAAATAACATGAGTATCCCATGCTTCGAAATAGGAGTATGGGGTACTTTTTTTCTAAAAAAG
>CALWXR010000108.1 GCA_944385535.1 uncultured Oscillospiraceae bacterium | reverse complement strand
CCCTTTAGAGTGCTGCTTCTGGCGGATTTTCTTTGCCATCAATCTAACGGAGTTTTCTTTGTTACTGCTTTTAGATATAATTCAGGGTCCCCATTCAAAATCAGTTCGGCATAGGCCAGCGGATCGTTGTAGATCAGCCAGTCCAATTCCGACCGCTGGTACATACTTTTCGCCGCCTCGTTCTCCACGGCGGTGCAATCGATGGAGAGCAGCGTCCCATCCGCCAGATGCAGCTCCACACAGGCGGTGTCCAGGTTGAACTCACAGGACAAAATCTTTCTCATACTCGTTACCTCCCAATACTTGAATTTCAGTTGATTTTCCGCAGCGGCACAAGGGCCGTTTCGGTTGTTTTAGATACAGGCAAGCAATGCGTGTGGATAGCCACACACAAATCCAGCAAGCAATGCGAGTGTTAATACACACTCACATTTCCTGCCGTCTGCTTGTTGAGGGCAGCGCCCCCAAGCCCCTTCTGAACACAGAATTTCATTCTGTGGCTGCGCGTTCTCCGAACGCTTTTTGCCCCTGTACCCGGTGCCCTGTTTCGGGGCATAGGGTGTCGTGAATCGCGACATCCTCTGATACTTTTAGGGTGCCCTAAAATGGGGCATCCTCCTTGATGATGGGGTGGCAAAATACCACCCCATCTTTTTCTTTCCGCGACGGTGGCGACGGTCGCAACGGTGCTGGGAGTACCCCTCAAAACACCGTCGCGACCGTTGCGAGCGTCGCGCTTTACTCGATTACTTCAAACGCAGGTGCTTCCACCACCATGTAGGTCAGCCGGATACGCCGCCCGGCGTGCTTGGTTTTGTTCTCATACTTTACCTGATGTTCTTCCAACAGGCGGCTGGCATTCACATTCAAATGCTTGGTGAGCCGGTTCACCGCCATATCCGTTTGAATCGCTTGGGCCAGCTCAGTGGGACTGCCTTCCCATTCCCGGTTGTCAGCAGACACAATTTTTGCCACGGCTTCCAGCACTGGGTCCGGAGGCTGCTTCCAAAGCTCATTCTCTGCATGGTCGAGACCCCAAACCAGGTTCTCTTGGTCTTTGCTCAGATACAGCCGCTGATCCGGCTGGTCTCTGCCCACCACCTCCAGAGTGGCCTTGCTATCCGTCCGTTTCTCCTTCTGCATCAGGAGCGCACCATCCGCACAGCCCAGCAAGCCCGTGGTGCCCGAGATCATCTCAAAACTATCCCCCGCAGGCTGCTTTCTGGTGTGGTGAACGATCAGGACGCAGACGCCATATCGGTCAGCAAATTGCTTCAGCTTGCCGATCACCTCATAGTCGCTGGAGTAGCTATAACTATCGCTCACTGCCTCCCGGACTTTTTGCAGGGTATCCACGATAATCAGCTTGGTATCACTGTGTTCCCGAACAAACTTTTCCAGCTGTTCATCTAGGCCACCACCGATCATCTTGGCGCTGGTGGCAAAATGCAGGGAGCTTGTTCCTTCCACACCAAACATGCGGAACATCCGGCGCTGCAAACGGCTCTCGTCATCTTCCAGAGCAAGATAAAGGACGGTTCCCTGGTGGACTTTGTAGCCCCACAGGTCTTGCCCGGTACTGACATGGTGGGCGATTTGCGCCACCAGGAAGGACTTGCCGATTTTCGGCGCTCCGGCAAGGATGTACGCTCCTGTATAGAGCAGGTTCTCAATCACCGCAGACTTACCCTCAAACACATTATCCATCAGCTCGTCCAGGGTCACAGTATGCAGGCAGGCTGGGTCACTCATGCGGCGCATCTTCCGGTAAAGTTCCTCCAAATCTCTTTCGGGGGAATTGCTTTTTTCGTCTGGGTCTGGTATAGTGGTCTTGGAATTTTGAGAGATTGACTGCCCATCATCTGCGCCAACAGATGAGCCCTGGGCGGTCATTTTCTTTTTATCATCGGTCATAGGCAAAGTCCTCCTGCATTCCGTTCATAATGGTGGCGATCATCTGGATGGTGTCCAACAGCTCATCGTTTACCCCCTGTCCAGCTTCGATCCTGCGCAGCTCGTCCAGCACAGCGGCCAGCTGGTCCCGCAGCGCTTTATAGACCCTGGGATTGCCTTGGACCACCACATCCCGGCAAAGCAGCCGCCGGATGATGTAATCCTGCTTGGTCAAGCCGGTGAGCTTCACCGCTGTCTCGATCTGGGTATCCTCTTCCGGGGAGACCCGAAAAGCCACGGTCTTGTTCCGCCAACGGTTGTGCTTGTCCAAATTCTTTGCTGACATTTTTAATTGCCCCTTTCCATGTTTAATTTATCCGCCATTTCCGCCTGCTTGGACGGAAACAGGTGCGCGTAGTTGTAAGTGATGTCGATGCTCTCATGGCCCACCCGGTCCGCGATGGCCGTGGCAGAGAACCCCATGTCGATCAGAAGTGAAACTGCGCTGTGACGAATATCGTGGATTCTGATACGCGGTACTCCCGCTTCTTTGGCTCCCCGGTCCATCTCCCGGTGGAGATAGCTCTTGGTGACGGTGAACATCCGGTCATCTGGCCCGATCCCGTAGAACATCTTGATGTAATCCTGGATTTCCTCGGCCAGAAACTGCGGCATGGTGATGACCCGATTGCTCTTTTCCGTTTTGGGAGTGGTAATCAGGTCCTGACCGTTCAGCCGCTGATAGGATTTGTTGATGGTAACGGTGCACTTCTCGAAGTCAAAGTCCGCTGGGGTCAGGGCCAGCAGCTCCCCCTCCCGGATACCGCACCAGTAGAGCATCTCAAAGGCGTAGAAGGACAGCGGCTTGTCCATCATCACCTCGGCAAATTTCAGGTACTGCTCCTTGGTCCAGAACATCATCTCCCGGTTTTTCTTTTTGCCCATGCTGCCCGCCTTCTTGCAGGGATTCTCCCGGAGGTTGTAGTACCGAACCGCGTGGTTGAAGATGGCGCTGAGCTGGTTATGGACCGTTTTCAGGTACACCGGAGAGTAGGGCTTGCCGTTCTCGTCCTTGTGGTTCAGCATCTCGTTCTGCCAGGTAATGATCTGCTGGGCGGTGATGTTACACATTTTCAGCCTGCCGAAGTAGGGCAGCAGCTTAGTACGGATGATGTGGTCCTTGGTAGCCCAGGTGTTCTCCTTGAGCCGGGTTTTCATATCCGCCGTGTAGAGGTCCACGAAACTCTTGAAGGTCATGTCCAGATCAGCGCTGGTCTTGTTGAGCTGTTCCCGCTCCCAGGCCTGCGCCTCCCGCTTGGTCTTGAAGCCCCGCTTCTGGGTCTGCTTGCGCTCGCCGTTCCAGTCGGTGTAGCGGTAGACCGCCCGCCAGGTGTTGGTCTTTTCTTCCTTGTAGACTGCCATGATTAGCCCTCCTTTCCCTTCTTGCCATAGCAAAACTTCTCCATGAAAAAGTTCCGATTGACCCGCCCGGAGATGGTCAGATAGCCCTTCTCACGGAGTTCGGCGTTGAGCTTGTGGATCACCTTGTAGGCGTGGGACTTGGAGATGCCCAGCTCCTGGGCCACTTCCTCCACGCGCATAAAGTTTTGTGCCTGCATTGAAAATACCTTCCTTTCCTCATTGATGGCTGCTGCGGATGGATGTTGTGTTCCATAAATGCCTCCTCACTTTCGTCCGCCACTTTTTTCCCGGATGTATAACCGATGAATCGTAGCAGTTCTTTTTTATTTATTGATTCTAAGCTATTATGCTTAGCCTATTGTCATTATACTAAGCATAATAGCTTGTGTCAATCGTAGTGCGGAAAATAAATTAAATAAAATTGTTTAGGATTCTCTTGACTTTACTAAGCATTTCTGCTACGCTTTTCCTAAGGACAACCAACGATTGGAGTTGATGATATGGCGATTGGCGAACGGATTCACTTTTTCCGCCTCTTGCGGGGGATGACACAGAAATATCTCGGCATGGCGCTGGGCTTCCCGGAGAAGTCCGCCGATGTGCGCCTTGCTCAGTATGAAACAGGATCAAGAACCCCAAAGGCAGACCTTACCGCCGCCTTAGCCCAGGTACTGGATGTTTCTCCCCATGCCCTCTCCGTCCCGGACATAGACTCCTATGTGGGGCTGATGCACACCCTGTTTACCCTGGAGGATAACTACGGGCTCGAGATCAGCGAGATGGATGGAGAAGTCTGCCTGAAGGTTGATATGCGGAAGAACAAGGACGCCGCCCGGCTGCATGAAATGCTCTGCTCCTGGCAGCAGGCCGCTGCCATGCTGGAGGCGGGCGAGATCTCCAAGGAGGACTATGACAAGTGGCGCTACCACTATCCGGAGTTTGACAAGACCCAAAAATATGTGAAGATGCCTTTACAGGAACACAGCGATATTCGGATGGAATCTTTGAAAACTGATGTCCACAAATGAAAGAATAGGTGCGTAGTATATGAATAAAAAAATATACATTTGGACAATCGTAATTTCACTATTACTTCTAATTCCAGCTTGTATTTGGGATCATAAGATTTTGACAATTATATCTGGTATCGGCTGTAGTGGTATTGCAGC
>CALWXR010000107.1 GCA_944385535.1 uncultured Oscillospiraceae bacterium | reverse complement strand
ATAGTTACAGTTTGGGTCTGTCCGTCCAGGGAAGCGGCACAGGAGATATATTGATTCTGAAACAGGCGATACCATAAAAATGCCCCGCAAACGCCCAGGCAGACCAAAACCGCACGGAAAAGAAACGTCCGCTCTCTGCTTAAAATTGCCAGAACCGCCGCCCCGGCAGCCGCTGTAATCGCCAGAAGCGGCAGCGTCTCCCCGGGCAGCAGATAAACGAAAAGTCCGCAGGCAGCGCCAAAGCCCAGGGTAAACCACATCAGTTTTCGCATATCACCGCCTCTTTCCTCCGAACAATCAAGGAACCCGTGAAAAGGAAATGACGCCGCCTGATGGCAGCGTCATAAAACGATCAGGAAAGCTTGGACGCGACAAAATCGTCTACCATAGCAAGGGCGTTGTCCACCTTGGTAACATCCTTGCCGCCGCCCATGGCGGAGTCCGGCTTACCGCCGCCGGAACCACCGCAGGCGGTGCAGACCAGCTTTACCAGCTCGCCGGCCTTAATGCCCTTGACGATGGCGTCCTTACCGCTCACAGCCAGGAAGGTGATCTTTCCGTCGTTGACCGTGGAAAGCACTGCCACTGCGGAAGCGTCCTTGTCCCGGATCATATCGCCCATCTGGCGCAGCTTGGCCACATCCGCATTGGGCACAGAGGCCGTGATGACCCGCAGTCCGCTTACATTATGGGAGCCAAAGAGGATCCGGTCGATCTCACCGGCCGTTTCCTTTGCCCTGTAGGTTTCAATGGCCCGTTTCAGCTCCTTCACCTCGTCCAGCTGGGCCTGGATCCGCGCCGCCAGCTCAGAGGGCTTGGCCTTCAGCCGGGCAGCGGCCTCCAAAAGCATCTGCTGATTGTGCTCCATCTTTTCTAGGCAGGCCTTGCCGGTGATGGCCTCGATCCGGCGAACACCGGAGGCAACGGAGTTTTCACCCACCAGCTCAAAGGGGCCAACCTTGGCGGTATTATCCAGGTGGGTGCCGCCGCAAAGCTCGATGGAGTAATTGCCCATATTCACCACCCGCACGGTGTCACCGTACTTTTCGCTGAACAGAGCGGTTGCCCCCATGGCCTTGGCCTCTTCAATGGGCATTTCTCTGGTGATAATGGGATAGCCCTCCAGAATGGCATTCTGAACGATGCTGTTTACCTTAGCCATCTCCTCGCCGGTCAGGGCGGAATAGTGGGTGAAGTCAAACCGCAGATGGTCAGGCTCCACAAAGGAACCGGCCTGGTGCACATGATCCCCCAGAACGCTCTGCAGCGCCTTCTGCAACAGATGGGTAGCGGAGTGGGCACGCATAATGGCCTTACGACGCTCCACATCAATGGAAGCGCATACGATGTCCTCCACCTTAATGGAGCCGGAGAGCATCTGGCCGTGATGGAGATATTTGCCGCCCTTGTCCTTCTGAACATTGGTGACCTTGAAGCGGCTGTCTCCCAGCAGGATCATACCGTGGTCCGCCACCTGGCCGCCCATTTCCGCGTAGAAGGGGGTCTTATCCAGGACAATGATGCCGCTTTCGCCGCCGGCGATGGAGCCGGAGACCTCTTCGCCCACACATACCGCCAGCACCTTGGCCTCACAGTTGTTCTGGGTGTAGCCTACAAAGGTGGTGGGGGTGTTGTCCAGGCCCAAATCAATGCCTGCCCATGCCAGATCCCCCAAAGCCTTCCGGGCTTCCCGGGCACGAACCTTCTGCTCCTCCCGCAGACGGTTGAATTCCTCCATATCCAACGTCATATCCTCGTCGGCCACCATTTCAATGGTCAGGTCGATGGGGAAGCCGTAGGTATCCGCCAGCAGGAAGGCGTCAGCGCCGGAGAACTGGGTCTCGCCCTTGGCCTTATGCTCCGCCAGCTTGCTGGCAAAGATGGCCATGCCGCCGTCGATGGTGCGGCAGAAGTTCTCCTCTTCGATTTTCACGATCCGGGTAATATACTCCGCCCGTTCCCGCAGATAGGTGTAATGGCATTCATTTTCCCGAACCACCGTCTCCACCACTTCATGCAGGAAGGGATGGTTCACACCCAGAAGCTTGCCGTGACGGGCAGCCCGACGGAGCAGGCGGCGCAGCACATAGCCCCGGCCCTCGTTGCTGGGCAGAACGCCGTCGGCAATCATGAAGGTGGACGCCCGAATATGGTCGGTGATGACCCGCAGGGATACGTCCATCTTCACGCTCTGACCGTAGCTGGCGCCGGTCAGTTCCGTGACCTTATGGGTGATGTTCATCACTGTGTCCACTTCAAACAGGGAGTTCACGTCCTGGCAGACCACCGCCAGACGCTCCAGACCCATGCCGGTATCAATGTTCTTCTGGGCCAGTTCCGTATAGTTGCCGTTGCCGTCGTTGTTGAACTGGGAGAACACGTTGTTCCACACTTCCATGTACCGGTCGCAGTCACAGCCGACGGTGCAGTCCGGCTTGCCGCAGCCGTACTTTTCGCCCCGGTCGTAGTAGATCTCAGAGCAGGGGCCGCAGGGGCCGGAGCCGTGCTCCCAGAAGTTGTCAGACTTACCGAAGCGGTAGATCTTCTCAGCGGGAACGCCGATCTCCTTGTTCCAGATTTCAAAGGCTTCTTCGTCGTTCTCGTAGATAGAGGGGAAGAGCCGGTTCTCGTCCAGGCCAACCACCTTGGTCAAAAACTCCCAGCTCCAGGCAATGGCCTCATGCTTAAAGTAGTCGCCAAAGGAGAAGTTGCCCAGCATTTCAAAGTAGGTGCCGTGGCGGGCAGTCTTACCGATGTTTTCAATGTCGCCGGTGCGGATGCACTTCTGGCAAGTGCAGACACGATGCCGGGGAGGCTCCACCTCGCCGGTGAAGTAGGGCTTCATGGGCGCCATGCCGGAGTTAATCAGCAGCAGGGACGCGTCGTTCTGGGGAATCAGGGAGAAGCTGGGCAGGCGCAGATGGCCCTTGCTTTCAAAGAAGGAAAGGAACATCTCACGCAGTTCGTTTACGCCATAAGGCTTGGGATCCATAGGAAAATACCTCCATAAAAACTATCCTGGTGTTCCCGCAAAAAAACGCCGCCCCTACACCATAGGGGCGGCGCAAAGCCGCGGTACCACCCTAATTCGTCCGACAGTGGACATCTTAGTCGCTCTGTAACGGGAGCAGCCCGTCCCGGTCATCCCGGGCTTCGCAGGAAGTGGCTTGCAGCTTAACCGCCGAGGGCTCCCACCGCTTCCCTCTCGCTGAAGGCGTTATGACACTGCTTGGCTTCCTCAATGTCTTTGCATATACTCCGTATTCTACCACAAAGCGGGAAAAAGTCAATGACTATTCGGGAAAAAATCTGTATTTTTCACTTTCTCTTCATAGGAAAAGGGCTCGTGGTGCTTTGGATCCCAGGGCTTTATGGTCAATCGGGCGGCAGGGGGAAGAACAGGCAGCTTTTCCCCGGCAAATACCACCAGTTCCAGTTCCAGGCCATAGGCGCTTCGCTGAACCCGGCAGTCCAGAACGCTGGTCCACTGCTGCAATTGGTTTTCAAGCCGGTACAATTCCTCATCCACCGTTCTTCCCGGATGAATGTCCGTTAAACAGGGCGTTTTCTCACCGCAGGGGCAGGGCTCCATTTCCAACCGGCCCGTCAGGCCAAGGGCGCAGCGAAGGCGGAGATCGGATTTGGAATAAAGAACCACTTCCCCTGTCTGTCCGGCCGGCAAGACACGCCCCTGGGGATCCAGAACCTCCACACAGTATTCTTCTTCCCAAATGTGAACGCCCTGGCTCTTTCCGCAGGAAAAGCCGGCAACCACACAGCTGTCCTCAAGGCCAAAGCTCCCCCAGGTTTGACAATCCAGTCCCTTGGCAATCCCGTCGATCATCCAGTCCGGGCAGACCGATCCTGCTGTGACCGCGTGACGAATGTAAATCGGCGTTCCGTTGTGCCGTTTCAGCTTTGCCAGGCCCAGAATGATCCGGGGCGGGGCAATGATGGCGATGGCACGGCTGTAAAAAGCCTGCTGGAGCAATCCCTTCCACCGGTAGTCCGGCCCCCACAGCACCGGCACAGCCCCGCAGCGTTCCACCGCTCTGGTCATAACCCATCCAATGCCACCGGTTTCCCCGGCCGGAAAGCAGATCAGCACCCGATCCCCCTTTTTCAAAAAACGGCCAAGCTTTTCACTGACGTATGCAACGATTCTTCCAAGCATCTGCTCTGATCTTCCCAGGGAGAGAAGCCCGACATATGCACTTTGCACCACTTCACCGCTTCCTTCCCGTTTCGCTTTGTGTATATTATACACACATTCCGGCGGGAAATGCAATATATATTTTTGCCCATCTTCTATTTTTTTCCAATATGCTTATCTGGTTAACTCAGCTTCCGCAAGAAACCAGATTTTCTATCCGAAAGAATGATGCAAATGCGGGAAAGGTTTGGCGCATCCCTCGTCGAGTGCTCCCCTACCCTGCCGGGGGCCTTCCTTTCTTGTCTCGGCAAGAAAGGAAGCAAAGAAGCCGACCGGGGAG
>CALWXR010000106.1 GCA_944385535.1 uncultured Oscillospiraceae bacterium | reverse complement strand
AACAGCTTAGGCAACGAGTTGTCCCGGCTCGTAGCTGGCTACCACACATCCGGGGCAAATATATAGTAACAGGAGGATTTCCATGTTTGTAGATAAAGTTCGGATCAGCGTGACCGGCGGCCGGGGCGGCGACGGCGCGGTAGCCTTTCACCGGGAAAAATACGTAGCCTCCGGCGGCCCTGACGGGGGCGACGGAGGCCACGGAGGCAGCGTGATCCTGCGGGTCAATGACAATATGTCCACCCTGCTGGATTTTCGCTATAAGCGCAAGTACCAGGCCTCCGCCGGCGCCAACGGCATGGGCCGAAAAATGTCCGGCAAGCGGGGGGAAAACCTGATCATCCAGGTGCCCCGGGGCACCGTGGTTCGGGACGCGGCTTCCAACCAGATCATTGTGGACATGTCCACCGGCGAAGATTATGTCATCGCCAAAGGCGGTCGGGGCGGCTGGGGCAACGCCCACTACGCCACCCCCACCCGGCAGGTCCCCCGGTTCGCCAAGGCGGGCCTGAAGGGCCAGGAAAAAGACATCATCCTGGAGCTGAAGCTGCTGGCGGACGTGGGTCTGGTAGGCTTCCCCAACGTGGGAAAATCCACACTGCTCTCCGTCACCTCCAACGCCCGGCCCAAGATCGCCAACTATCACTTTACCACATTGTTTCCCAACCTGGGCGTCATTTACGTGGAAGAGGGCGTGTCCTTCGTCATGGCGGACATCCCCGGCATTATTGAGGGGGCGGCAGAGGGCGCGGGCCTGGGCCACGACTTCCTGCGCCACATTGACCGGTGCCGGCTCCTGGTTCACGTAGTGGACGTATCCGGCAGCGAAGGCCGGGATCCGGTGGAGGACTTCCACGCCATCTGCGAGGAACTGCACAACTACAGCGTAGACTTGGGGAACCGGCCCATGATCGTAGCCGCCAACAAAATCGACCTACTGCCCCCCGACAGCGATAATCTCGCCAGACTCCGGGCCGCGGCGGAGGAAGCCGGATGCGAACTGTACGAGATCAGCGCCGGAACCACCCAGGGCATCCGGAATCTGATGCGGGTGGTGGCCCAAAAACTGCGCACTCTGCCCCCCGTCACCATTTACGAGCCGGAGTATGTGGAGGTGGTGGAAGCCCCCGCCGATCCCAGCGCCTTTGAGATCGAGCATTACGGCAATACCTGGCTCATTACCGGCGTTTGGCTGGAGCGGCTGGTGCAGAACATCAACTTTGACGACTACGAATCCCGGAATCACTTCGACTTGCAGCTGCGCAAGGTGGGTCTGTTCCAGCGGCTGGAGGAAATGGGAATTCAGGACGGGGACACCGTGGATATTTACGACATCGAGTTTGAATATCAGCGCTGAAAAAAATTATGACTTTTTCAGAAAAGCATTTGCCATTTTCTCTGTTTTTCGATATAATGACTTACATCACAGCAGTGGCGTAAGTCATTTATCATTTTCGGGGAGGTTGGTTTCCATGATCCGAAACTTGAATCCGGTCACATTTTGCAATTTTGGCACTGTGGCGTCAGAGCGTGCCCAGACGGACCGCAATTTATACAAAGAAGAAGCCGCTCCCCTGCGCTTAAATCAAGGTCAGGCCGCCCTGTTCCGGGCCGTTTCCCAGACCCGGATCAGCTGCAGCATGGGCATGAGCGTTTTGTCTGTCAGCACCGACGGAAAAAACTACCAGCACTTTTACCTGGACAAGCCCACCAGCATCCACAAGGATATCTACTTCTGCCTGGCGCCCTTTATGGGGGACGCTACCGTGCTTCTGTCCGCTTCCAAGCCGCCGGAGAGCTTAGGCACCCGTCCCCAGGACGCGCTGCGGGTGGAACCCGGATTGCAGGTAGAGGGGATCTACACCTTTTTTTACCAGGAGAAGGAGCAGGGGTTCCTGTTTTCAGGAGAATCTCACCCCATGGCGGAGCTGACCTATGTGGATCGGGGCTCCCTGCACAGCGTGGCCGACGGTCAGGATCTTCTGCTGAACCAGGGAGATATCGTGCTCTACGGCCCGGGACAGTGGCATATGCAGTACGCGGACATCGGCATCGCCCCCCGGTTTGTGACCATCTCCTTTGACGTAAGGGGCGCGGATCTGTCCCTGCTTTTGAATAGGAAGTTTTCCGCCACCCAGAATATTGTGACCTTGCTTCAGTGCATGCTCCGGGAGCAGGAGCGAATGGACCCATACTCCAACGACGTCATCCTTGCCCAGCTGAATCTTCTGCTGCTGGATCTTCAGCGGGAAGCCCTCTCCCCCACAGGAGCGAAGCTCCAGGCCTCCAACGCGGTACACAATGAAAACACCATCATCCGCCAGGCCCAGCAGTATATCTCCACCCACATCCGGGAAAAGCTATCGGTGCCGTTGGTTGCCAAGCAGGTGGACGTAAGCCCCAGCTACCTCACCGCCCTGTTCCACAAGAATTTGCAGATCTCCCCCGGAGAATACATCCGCCGGATCAAGCTTCAGGAGAGCAAGCAGATGATCCGGGAGAACAGCATGAACTTCACCCAGATTGCGGAAGCCCTGCAATATTCCACCGTCCATCACTTCTCCCGGCAGTTTAAGGAGAAATTCGGCATCACCCCCACCCAGTACGCCAAATCCGTCCGATAACAGAAAGCCGCTGCCCCGTATTCCCCAGGGGCAGCGGTTCGCATTATGTTATTTTCCTTTCTTCACCAGGAAGATCCCGGCCGCGTTGGAGAAAATGGTCAGCACATCAAACAGCGCCGCCACAAAATTGCTGTAATACAGGTCATACACCAGCCACATCACCTGGGCCGTAATGATGACGATTTTCAAGCGGATCTCGCTTTTGGTGTCCAGACACCAGGTGTATATCGCCGCGGCCAGCACCGGCAGCCACTCGATGGGGCCGGCCGCCAGCCCCTTTACGGACAGCAGGGTCTGTACAGCGATAAAAATAAGCTTCATGGGCAGATTTGCCTTCCACCGGGAAAAGGCCAGGTTCCGCCCGATCCCCACCATATTGGAGACAAAACCGGAGAACGCCCCCAGCACCAGATTGGCCGTACCCATCAGGCCGAACTGCACGCATTGCACCGCCAGGATTCGCTCTTTCTTCCGTAAGAAACCCACGCCCACCATCAGCAGGCATCCGGCAAAGGAAAGAAGATTTCCCAAAATCAAAATATCCAAATTCAGTCACCTCAAAAAAAGATCCGGCGATGCACCGCCGGACAGGAAACGCTTATCCCCGGAATCCCCTGTCGTTGGCAGCAGTTCCGGCTGTTTGTGGATCGCCTGTCCCATCACAGGCACAAATGACGGAGCCATTATAGCAAAGCCTCAAACCAGTGTCAAGGCGGAAAAAGCGTCTTTTTTCGGTTTTCTCAAAAAAACACTTGACAAACGCGGTCAAAGCGTGTATATTAAACAAGCAATTTCAAATCCCATGGACGATTAGCTCAGCTGGCTAGAGCATCCGCTTGACGTGCGGAAGGTCATAGGTTCGAGTCCTATATCGTCCACCATATATGAAAAATCCGAACTACTTCACGATTGGAAGTGCGTTCGGATTTTTTGTTTATATCAAAGACATTGCATATTGATGCTAAAGCCCGGAGGACTTTCACCGTCCTCTGGGCATTTTTTGTTTATCCACACATTTGAAGCAATGGAGCTTTCCTTCTAAAATGAAGCGAGAAATAAACCCAAGGAGGAAATGCGTATGCAAACAACTTTTGAAAAGCTGGGCGGTACATACCGGCAAGTGGGAGATTATCTGCTTCCCGACATTGAAGTACCAGAACGCCCACAGATCGGTATTTGGGGTCAGCGGCGATTGCAGTTCCTTAGCGCCAACAAAAGGGTGCTGTACACCACCATGCTGGTGGATGACCCATTAAAGACACACCTTGAAGAAGTGGATCGATTTGCCAATGATATGTACCAGCATCTGACATTACAAATAAAAAAACAGGATGGCATCACAGAGGAACTGAAAGCGAATAGTCAGTTGGGAAAAGTGCAGCATATGAATAACATCCGCAATCGCGCTACTGAGATCGTATACAAGGCGTTGATTTACATATGAAACAACTAAAACGAATCTTGATTCTTAGCTCATCAAAATATCGTTTGATATTCTATGGTCTGATCTGATTTCGGAACAAGCTAGTACATCAAGGAAGATATCCAAACACAATCAAAGATTTGTAGACTAATATTTATGGAAATAGGAATACTTTAATTATTTTTTGTAACATAAAGCCAATAGCCACTGCAACAGTCCCGCAGTAGTTGTTCTTAATCAATTAATTAGTTGATTGAACATCACTTTGGGGCAAATGATTCTATATCGTTTTATGTGGTTTTGATAATCTCGCAGATAGTTATTCTTTGCAATCCTACAGCAGTTTTGATGTAGAATTGATCTTTGTCAAATGCAAACAGTATTGCCTCTGGTTCTTTTGAAAAAATAGGAAAGGAAAAACGCTTTCATTGTACTTATTTGCAAGATTTTTAGGTATGCTGTTTGGTTGAACTGGCACTTGAGGAATTTGAGATTAGATTATTAAGATTGGAATATTGGGATATGATTATTTTCTCCATGAATATGGCTGGTACAGCGGTTACTGCCTTTATCGGTATCAAGGATATTTCCTTCAGTCTCGGCGGCAACAACTGCCATGTTTTTGGCAAGGAATCTATCAGCAACTTGGAAGCTTAATAACTCAAACTTCGCACCCCTAAAAAACCAAACTTTTTAGCCGATTTTGCGAAATAAAAAAGCAGTACAGACCCAATGT
>CALWXR010000105.1 GCA_944385535.1 uncultured Oscillospiraceae bacterium | reverse complement strand
GTGTGCCGGTAGAGATTTGCGGCGGAGATGAGGATGCCGCTCCTATCGCCGCAAAATTGGTTTTCGTGCGTAACCGCTCAGCACCTCGGCGTATACACGTGCCACTGTTTCAGCGGACGGGACATTTTCTTCACTTATCACAGCGGCACTGCTTTGGTCAACGGATATAGTATCATCGGGGGAAGTGGCAGATACGAGGATTGCACTTTTGGCCACCATACAGGTAATAACGAGAATCAACGCCAAAATTCGTTTTACATGTTTCATAACTTAGTTTCTCCTTGTGATGATGTAAAATTTGTCTTGCCAAACTTTGTGCCGTCAGCCGATGCTCCCTGCTACTGACAGCTTGTAGCAGGCCCGGAGGCAAGTGGAAGGAGTGTACCGTTCCAGCCACTTTAGAGTGCTTCAGGAACTTCTAATCAGGAGTTTCATTGAAAACCTAAGGCAGGGAACATGATCTCAAAAGAATAGTTGGGAGATGCTGCCAGTGCAGTCACAGGAATGAACGCAGCAACAAGCAGAGTAAATGCGACGATTGGAACACCATACCTATTTTGCGGTCCTTATGGTCAGAGTCAGGCCGGGAGGATTTTCCCGTCCTCGATTTGGATGACCCGGTCGGCCAGGGAGGCTACGTTCAAATCGTGGGTGACCATAATGAGTGTCTGGCCGAAGCGAGTGGCACAGTCCCGCAGAAGAGCTACGGTATTTTCGCCGCTCTTTTTGTCCAGGTTGCCGGTGGGTTCGTCGGCAAAGATAAGCTGCGGTTTGGCCAAAACCGACCGGGCAATGGCCACACGTTGCTGTTCGCCGCCGGAGAGCTCATTAGGGTACTTTTTCAGCTTATCGTCGATGTCTAATAGCTCCGTCACCTGGCGGAGGAAATCCTTGTCCGGCTTCTTCCCGTCCAGCTTCAGAGGCATTGCGATGTTATTGAGCACCGTGTACTCGTCCAGCAGATTGAACTGCTGGAACACAAAGCCCATATTCCGGCGGCGGAAGGCCGCCATTTTGGCGTCGGGGTAGGCGTAGAGGTCCTCGCCATTGAGAATTACCTTGCCGGAGGTGGGCGCATCCAGGCCGCTGACAATGTGCAGCAGAGTGGATTTGCCGGAACCGCTGCGGCCAATGATGGCGTAGAAGAGCCCGGCCTCAAAGTCGGCGCTGACGCCGCTGAGCGCATGAACCTCTCCGGAGGCGGCAAAGTAGGTCTTACAGATGTTCTGTGCAGATAGAATGATCCCCATAGTCTCACCTCATCGCTCCTGAGAGAGCATATCCATCAAATCTTGTTTGTACAATCTGCCCTTGGCTCCAAAGTACAGGCCAAAGAGCAGGAGAAATTCACCCAGCAATAGCAACGGGAAGAACCAAGTGTAGCGGAGAGTTTGAAGCTGGGACACAAGGATTTGACCCAACGCTGGGACGGCAGCCTCCTGCTGCTGGTAGTTTAGAATTGCGTCCCGCACACCGAAGGCTACATAGAATCCACAACCTATTACAATAGCCGTCACGGCCTGAATCGTTGCTTGCTTAGCCTGGGCCAAATTCTGCTGCCGCTGGGACATACCCAAAGCTCGCAGGATGCCGTAGCGTTTCCGCTCCCGCTGGGCTTCCAGCTCCATGGTGCTGAAAAGAATCAGGGCTGCAATGAGTCCGATGCACACGCCGCTGCCCGTCAAGGTCAGCATGGTTTGCAGATACCCCTGGATACTGGCGGCGTACATCGTTCGGATATTGCCCATGGTCAGGTTGTACTGATTAGCAACCTGGGTCATGGCGTTGTCGGTGGAGAGGTATTCGGCATTGAGGTCCGTAAACAAATAAATCCGCTCAAAGCCCATCCTACCGCCAGCCCAATAGGAATCCATCTGGCTGCCCTCTGGCAGGGTGTCCAGAACCCGCTGGACATAACCCGGGGAAATCAGGACCGTATAGAGGAAGTCCATTCCAAAGGGCAGGCCAAAATTCTGCTCCTTTGCGCCATACGTGGCAACAGCCCCCACACCCGTGGGGATATGTAGTGTTTCAGGCTGGAAGGTTTCCCCTCCGTCTGTTTCCTGCCGGATGGCTGCATCCAGGGAAAGCGCCAGGGTATCCCCCGGCTTTGCCGTGACTTCGGCTGTGGCCGTCACACCGAAATACACCGTTTCCCCGGCCTCATTTTGTGTCTGGACAGTGGTGGTGATGCCCGCAGTGCCGTCCTCCTGAACGGCCACCACCAGCACGGCCACGTCGCCCCGGCGATAGGCATCCAAATCGACACCCTCAAAGACAGAAGCGCCCTTTCGTTCCATCCACTGGTCGGCATCCACCATATAGACCTGGGCTTCCTGTTCCTCCACGGCCTCACCGCTGAGCGTTCCGTTCATACTGGTAATCCCCAGCTGTCCGGTGACGCCGGGAACTTGCAGCAGCAGCTCCGTTTCCTCATCTGTAATGACCCGTGGTGTCTCCCCTTCGGCAAAGAGAGGAGAGATAGCAGTACCGGAGCGGGATATGGAATAGGCGTATTGGCTGGTATAATAATCGTACATCTGGGAAGGGTACTGATACTTTAAAACGGAGTATGTGACCACCAGACACAGCGCTGCAGACAGCGCCCAGGCAAAGCCCCGTTGGAGTTTATGATAGCGCCGCTGCTGTTTCGTTTCCAGACCCATGCGGCCAGTCATGGGTGTCCGCACCGCCACCTGGAAGGTGAGCATCCGCATCAGCGCCACGCCCAGAACCCAGAGAAGCACCGTCACAGCCACGGCTCCCCATGGAATCGCCACCACTACGTCCACCGAGCCGGAAAATACCATGAGCCGCAGAAGCTCCACGGTTCCGGCAGCGCCCATAGCCGTGCCCAGCACCACCGCCGGAACCGCCAGCAGAAGGGTCTCCAGAAACAGCAGCTGTCGAATCTGCATTTTCGAGGCCCCAATGCTCCGCAATCGGACGATTCGTCGGACGTCAGTTTGAAGTTCCAGCAGGTAAATGGCAACCACCGCCAGCAGAGCAATGAGCAGAATCAGCCCCACATAAAAGGTGTTATAGTCTGTCAGGGCGTATGCCGCTTCGGCAGAGAGGTTGACGCAGCCACGACGGTCCTCTGCCCCGCTACGGGAGGACGACAAGTAATCGTCCACTGCCTTCTTTGCGTTTTCCTCCATCCCCGCAATGGGCGTGTAGAAATAGGAGGACACCGGCGGACGAAGCGTGGCTTGAAAGAGATCGGCTTTGACCTGGGCTTCTTCCAAGATGGAATCAAAGTCCTCTGGCCAAATAATTGCACTGTTCAGCAATCGATTCCGGGCGTTTGGATTCAAAATCCAGGTATGTGCATACTCTTTCAACACACCAGTCAGGATAAATTCCCGTTCTACACGGTAAAAAATATCATCGGAAGCCTGATTATCCGGGATATCGATGTAAATGTGAATTGTCTGCCCGATGACTGGATCATAGCCCAGGGAACCCAGCACATCTGCCTCCATGGCAATCTCACCGGGTTCATCCGGCAAGCGCCCCTCCTGGAGGCGGATGCGGCCCAATTCCAGGAAGGTCTCGTCCACTGTGCCAATGCCGCAGACTGGTGCCGCGCCCACGACCACTCCGTAATTGGTGCTTTCCCCCAGCTGGTCCAGCCAGCCCTGCCGCTCCAGGAAAGCTCGGTCGCCTTTCTTTCCATCGGGAATGGCTCCATACCAGGCGCCGTAGGTGTCCTTGAGATATTCCGTATTGGTGCGATTCATGCTGCCCATGACCGAGAGCATCATCACCGCAAAGGCAAAGGACAGGAGCAATACCGAGAAGAGCAGAAGCGAGCTGCGCCGCCGCCGAAAAATTCCCTGGCGAGCCAGAATCCAAGTTTCCATAAAATCATCTCCTGATTGGATAATCATAACCACCGGCAGTGCCGGTGGTTTTTGTTGTACAAAACTGTGGGGCCAGTCCGGCGGCGGACCACCCCCACGCATATTGTTTACAAACTCACTATGATGCAATGGAGATATTAGAAAAAATTAAGTTTGCGTAATGGTGACTTAGTTATGTCCCCGGCAATACCGCAAGACATGATCCTCATAAGAGTATTCCGAAGAATAACTGCAGCTGTCGCAAGATTCTCGGATCGTAACCTCATAGACGGCATAAACATCTTCACCGCGCGCATAATGGTCGCACGGGAAGGTTTCGTCGTGTTCATATCTTCGAGATTCATACATAGTGACAGTACCTGTCGCACATTCCGTACAATGTCTTGTTACCGCATAGGGTTCTACTTCTGTTGCAAAAGCAGGAATGCACACGCAAGTTGTCAGAATGAGTAAAGCAAACACAAGGGATAAGAACTTTTTTATGTTAAAACCTCCGTAAAAGTATGTGGTGATGTCTTTAATATCAATCAGATATTGTTAGTTTAACAGGATCGGAAGTATTACTAATTTTAGCATCAACTTTATATGTGGTGTCTGCGGAGAGATTTATAAAACGCTCTTTTTGTTTGATGAATTTATGCAGCGCATAGTCTTGGAGAGTAACGCAGAGACTATGCGCCTAGCCTGCTGAATTTCAACCGCATCCTCCAAAAACGGGAAGTAATCAAAGCAGTCCAGTGCATAACTCTACACCGAGCATTAAACACAATCATTGCTCATCCTACCTCCCATTGTCAGTATCATAAAGTTACTGCGTTGCTTCCGGCAATATCTCAGTTACCATGCTTAAATGCGGTTTACCATTTATGTATTGAAGTATGAACTTGAGCCAGCCAGCGTTATAGCTTCCTCTATTAGCGTTTATTCAAATTGCTATTCAAAACATTGGAATCGCCCCGGTTTAAAACGAATTTGACGTAGCAATGGATTCCGCTTTCTGTTGTGTCAAGCAGGGCTTAAACCAACGGTATCTTTCTTAATAAGAAAGATACCATAATTTTACGAAAATTGCAAGTGCAAGTTGGACACCAGCTGGTAGAAATTTTACAATTCTAGCCATGGTTTTGGGTGGATCGTCA
>CALWXR010000104.1 GCA_944385535.1 uncultured Oscillospiraceae bacterium | reverse complement strand
GCAAAGGCGTATGCCGGCGGCATAACTATGATTCAATGAAACCTCTTTGTAAAGACCTGAAAATGTCTTCGCCTCTATCTATGGGCAAAGCCATTCAAAGCAGCAGGAGGCCGGTCGGTATCGACCAGCCTCCTGCTTACTGTGTTATATAGATGGGCGATTCGGTGATTTGCCAGGCTCCGGCTCCGAGCGACCAACATCAGCTTCAGTAGAGTCTGGCTTATCTTGAGCCAGCAGACGGCGGGCCATCTCATAGACCCCCTCTTGGTAGAGAACCAGAGTGACCTCAATGTCTGGATGGCGAACTTCAAACTCCCGGATAACTTTTCCCGCGATGCGGATAGACTCGGCCCGAGGCATATGGCAGTCGCCGGAGAAGATCAGTGGAACTGCCACAGTCCTGCAATTGTAGAGCAGAGCTTTCTGCAACGCCCGGCGGTAGCATTCCTCCAGGAGCATTCGCTCCCGCTGGACGCCGCCATACCAGCCAGCGCCAGCCACATGGATAATGATTTTGGACGGAAGTCCGCAGGAGGGCGTGACCATAGCGTGGCCGATTCGGCATCGCCCAATCTTCCGGCAGGCCTTTTTCAACTCCTCCGTATCCGCTGCGGCAAAGATTGCGCTGCATATTCCGGGACAGGGGGAGAGATCGGAAACGGCGGCATTGACGATGGCGTCCGTGTCCATTTTAGTAATATCCCCAAGTACGATACGCATATGCAAACACCTCCATCGAAATCATACCATATTTCATCACAGAAGAAAACCGCAAATCAGGTAGCCCGCCGTTGCAATCCCGGCCGCACACATAGCATAGGGCAACTGCGAGAGCGCGTGATCCATATTGTTCATCTTACAGCAGCTGGAGGTCAGGACAGTTGCATCGGAGTAGAAGCAAGCATGGCTGCCCAGTGTGGCGCCGGAGACGATGGCACCCATGACCACCAGAGGGTTGACGACGATGGACAGAGCCAGCGGAAGGATGATGGGGCTGACCAGAGCAGGAATGCCCCAGGCGCTTCCGGTGGCAAAGTTCAGCGCTGCTACCAGCAGGAAGGTGATGGCCGGGAGCAGTACGGGGCTGATCACGGGCCGCACGGCGTCAATGACATAGCTGGCGATTCCGATGTCGGTCATGCCCTGCTGCATGACAAAGACAAAGAAGATGATGGCAACGGTGGGGATCATGTTGCAGAATCCATGCATGGCAAGGTCGCAGAAACGGGCGGCGGTCATTTTCTGCCTGGGGATATAAAGCAGGAAGCACACGGCTATAGCCGCGATTAGGGCCAGGAATAGCTCGCCGGTGACGATGGTCAAGGCAATCAGCACACCAATGGGCAGGACGAAATCCAAGATATTACCTTTGATGTCGGGGGACTCATCCTCCTCATCCAGATTCAGGTCCCGGCTCTCCGGAGAGTAGACCTGCCCGGTTTCATTCACTCGCTGATATGCCTTCCGCATCCGCCCCCACTTGGGGATCAGGCCATAGGCGAACAGGGGGACGATGATTACGGCGGCGATGGCGTAGAAGGTAAAGGGGATGATGTGGTAGAAGGTGTCAATAGCACTGCCGTAGCCCAGCTCCGGGATACCGGCTTCGGCGTAGAACAGACCGGCGAAGAAGACCGCCCATGTGGAGAAGGGCAGCAGAGCGCAGACTGGGGCGCCGGTGGAGTCGATGATGTAGGACTGGGCCTCCCGAGGGATCTTGTGGTTGTCGGACAGCCTTCTCATGCAAGTACTCAGGTTTATCGAGCGGGAAATTAAGCGAGGGAAGCATTATGTTAAGGAAAAAATCAAAAAGGCATTTTTATATAGTAACAGTAATAATGGTTCTTCTCGTAATATGGACCGCATGGAGCAATACAACTGTGGGGATTACGCACTATACGGTTGCAAGCGATAGGCTCCCTGCTTCATTTGATCATTATAGTATTGTTGTCGTTTCTGACCTACACAATGCCGAATTCGGTGAAAACAACAGTCAATTAATAAAATTGATAGAAAAAGAAAAGCCTGATATTATTGTAATAACTGGGGATTTGGTAGATTCCAACAAGACCAATATTGATATAGCCCAAAAACTCGTGGGAACTCTTACAGGGATTGCACCTTGCTATTATGTAACAGGAAATCATGAGGCATGGCTTGGTGAGCAATATCAGGAATTAGAAAGTATATTGCTTGATGAAGGTGTTGCTATTCTCCATGATAGAGCAGTACAATTGATAAAAAACACGGAAAGCATACAGCTTGCTGGCTTAGATGACCCCGATTTTACAGATAGAGCCCCCCTTCAGCAAAGCATGATAAAAACGAAAATCAATAATATGAATCTAACTGACAATTATTGTGTGTTGCTTTCACACAGACCAGAAGCATTTGAAGACTATGTATCCGAAAATATTGACCTTGTTTTGAGTGGCCATGCACACGGAGGACAGTTTCGCTTACCTATTATCGGTGGAATAGTGGCGCCTAATCAAGGATTGTTTCCAAAGTACGATGCCGGGATATACTCAGAAAATTATACAACTATGGTTGTAAGTATCAGGATGTGCTGCCCGGCGTTCCCAACCTTTGCTTCAAGGTGCCCACCGGCGGCGGAAAAACCTTCCTCGCCTGCAGCGCCGTCCGGCCTGTGTTTGACGCACTGCCGTTTACCAAGACTAAGGCGGTGGTGTGGCTGGTGCCGTCCGACGCAATTCTGACGCAAACCGCAAAAGCCCTAAAAGACCCGCGCCATCCTTACCGGCAGAAAATTGATGTGGATTTCGGAGGGCGGGTAGAGGTTTATACCAAGCAGGAGCTTTTGAACGGGCAGAATTTCAACCCAACTGCCGTCACCGAACAGCTCTCCATCATGGTGCTGTCCTACGATTCTTTCCGCGGTCGGGGCAAAGAGGGCTTAAAAGCCTATCAGGAGAACAGCAATCTTGCCGCCTTTGCCAAAGTGCTGGGCGCGCCGGAAAACCCCATTGAGAATGCGGATGAAACGGCGCTGTTTCAGGTCATCAACCAACTCAATCCACTGGTGGTCGTGGACGAGAGCCACCATGCCCGATCCGAGTTGAGTATAGAAATGCTCGCCAATTTTAACCCCTGCTTTGTGCTGGACTTGACCGCCACACCCAAAAAGCGCAGCAACATCATCTCCTATGTGGATGCGGTGCAGCTCAAGGCGGAGCACATGGTCAAGCTTCCGGTGATCGTCTATAACCGGGACAGCCAGGCTGAGGTGCTGATGGACACGATTGACCTTCGGGATAGGTTGGAAGAAATCGCCAACGCAGAATATCAGAACGGTGGAAAGTACATCCGCCCCATTGCCCTGTTCCAAGCACAGCCAAAGGGGAAGGAGGACGCAACCACCTTTGAAAAAATGCGGAAAGAACTGGTGGAAGCCGGGATTCCCGCCGGACACATAGCCATCCGCACCGCCGATGTGAACGAGCTGAAAAACGTGGATTTGCTGTCCCCGGATTGTTCGATACGGTACATCGTCACGGTAAACGCGCTGAAAGAGGGCTGGGACTGCCCGTTTGCCTATATTCTGGCTTCTCTTGCCAACAAGACCAGTCAGGTGGATGTGGAGCAGATTTTGGGGCGTATTCTGCGCCTGCCCTACACCGCCGAGCACAAAGCAAAAGCCCTGAATATGTCCTATGTGCTGACTTCTTCCAACGACTTTAACGATACAGTACAGCAGATCATCCGCGGGCTGAACAGCGCGGGATTCAGCGACCGGGATTACCGGCTTGCCGAGCCGATAGAACCTGCTAAACCTGCTCCCGTGCCGGAACAGCTTCCGATGTTCGAGCCGGAAACCGCGCAGGATGACTTTGCCGGGCTGGACGGGAAATCCATCTGGGCAAAGCTGCAACGGCGCAGGGAGAGCGAAAAAACGCCGGATTCCGCCCCTAAAGCAGACAGTATGCTTGCCGAGGCCCGGCAGGCGGGCGACGCATACAATCAGGCGGTGCAGGGCGCGGACAACGATCCGTTTGCTGCCGTTCTGCCGTGGGAGGTGCGGGACAAAGTGAACACATTTCCTATCATCCCCCAATATCGAGGGAGCGTGGACGGGCTGCTGATCCCGCAGTTCTTCCAGGTGATCCCGCAATCCCTGTTTACGAACGGGGATAAGGTGCTGCTGAGCAAGGAGCAGCTTGCCGACGGCTTCACTTTGAAAGGTAAAGCATACGATATTGATTTTGATGCGGCAGACGATGAGATCGTCAAGGTCGATGTGGCGTCTGGCCGCAGTGTGCCGAGGGCTTACCAGATGGAAGCCGCCGACCAGCGGTATTTCAAGGAATATTTCAGCAATCTCCCATCGGAAAGCCGAGTGCGCCAGTGCAAGGACATGATGATCCACCAGTTGGACAAGCTGAACATGGTGGATGGCGGAGATTTACGCGCTTATGTCAATCTCATTGTGGACGGGATGGATCGGGAACAGCTTGCCGCTATGGAAAAGGCCCCACTGGGCTTTGCGGCAAAAATCCGTGCCAAAATCGAAAGCCTGCTGGATCAACATTACAAGGAGACCTTCTTCACATGGCTGGACCGTGGCAAAATTGTGTGCGAGCCGTCCTACCGTCTGCCATCGGCAATCCATCCAACAAGCAGCACGGCGATTTACGGAAAGTCGCTCTATGAGGCTGAGGAGGGCATGAACGAGCTGGAACAAGAGCTAGTGAAGCGGCTGACAGCCATTCCCAATGTGCTTTGGTGGCACCGGAATATCGCCCGGCACGGCTTTGCCATCAACGGCTACTTCAACCACTACCCTGATATTATGATTATGACACAAAGCGGCAAAATCATCCTTGCCGAAACCAAGGGTGATCACCTGAAAAACGACGACAGTCAGGAGAAGATCGAACTGGGTGCGGCTTGGCGGAACGCAGCGGGAAATCGGTACCGCTATTACATGGTGTTCCAAGACGAGGAAAATCTGCCGCATGGAGCAGTGAGCATGGGGCAGTTCTTGGAGACTGTTGAAGCCTTATAACAAGTGAATGACCGCATCTCATGTTTTCTGATGGGGCAGCAGAGAAATCTGCTGCCTCTTTCTTATGGTGACTACCCTATGAAAAAGATGAGCACGAACCGTTTGTATAGGCCGTGCTCATCTTTGTGTTTTCTTAGAGTAGTAGTGCTCTTCTCCACCTGCAAATCAGTCGGTTTCTCTACGCCATTTTTACGCCATTTCTGCGTGGGGCTGCATAGAGAAATATGAACTTATAATTTGGTCGGTTTTGCGTAAAACGGCGCTGTATCAGGCTCTAGCGGTGTTTGTGGAGAAGTATGAAGATATGGAATCCGGCGTCTGAATGCC
>CALWXR010000103.1 GCA_944385535.1 uncultured Oscillospiraceae bacterium | reverse complement strand
GCCGAGGAAGTCACCATCAAGCACAAGCGCCCTGATTTGGTGCTGTACATCAATGGCATCGCTTTTGCTGTCATCGAACTGAAGCGCAGCACGGTTTCCATGTCAGAGGGCATTCGCCAGAACCTGACAAACCAGCGTCCGGATATGATTATGCAGTTCTTTGCCACCATTGGGCTTGTCTTGGCGGGCAATGATTCAGAGGGGGCACGTTACGGTACTACTGGTACACCGGAAAAGTATTATCTTTCCTGGAAAGAAGATCCCAATGCCAAAGATGAGGTTTCCGTAGCGGTACGCGCTCAAATCGAAAAATATCCTTTGCGTCTGGACAAAAACCTGATTTCTCTGTGCCGGAAAGAGCGGCTTGTAGAGCTGCTGCACAATTTTATCGTATTTGACAGCGGAGTGAAAAAGACCTGTCGGCCTAATCAGTTCTTCGGCAATATGGCAGCGCGGGATTTTGTAAGGCGGCATGAAGGCGGTATCATCTGGCATACCCAAGGCTCCGGAAAATCCTTGACCATGGTGTGGCTCAGCAAGTGGATTAAGGAAAATATTTCTGACAGCCGAATCCTGATTATCACCGACCGGGACGAGCTGGATGTGCAGATTGAGCAGGTGTTTGCCGGGGTAAATGAGAGCATTGTCCGTATTCGCCGGGGAAGCGAATTGATTCAGAAGATCAACGACACCTCGCCGGTCATGATGTGCTCCCTGATTCACAAGTTTGGCAAGAAAAACAAAAGCAAGAGCGGCGAGTCCGATTATACTGGATTTATTGAGGAGTTGAAACGCTCGCTGCCGGAAAACTTTTCTCCCAAAGGAGATTTCTATGTCTTTGTGGATGAATGCCACCGGACCCAATCCGGCAAGCTCCACAAAGCGATGGAAACCATTTTGCCGAATGCCACCTTTATCGGTTTCACCGGTACTCCATTAATGAAAAAAGATAAGGAGACCAGTCTGGAGGTATTTGGCCCTTACATCCATCGCTATAAGTTTGATGAAGCTGTGCGGGATAAAGTGGTTTTAGATCTGCGTTATGAGGCTCGTGAGGTGGAGCAGAATGTTGTCCAGCAGGATCGGATCGACGCTTGGTTTGAGGCAAAAACGCGCGGTCTGACCGGTGTGGCAAAAGCCAAGCTAAAACAGCGCTGGGGTAATCTGCAAAAGATGTTCAGTTCCAAAGCTCGCCTGGGACAGATTGTAGCGGATATTGTTTTTGATATGGAGACAAAACCACGCCTGCATGATGGACGGGGTAATGCCATGCTGGTGGCTGGCAGTATCTATCAGGCGTGCAAATTCTATGAATTGTTCCAGGAGACCGAGCTGAAGGGGAAGTGCGCCATCGTGACTTCTTACGAACCGGCGGTGGGCGATATTCGCACTGAAACCGTAGGTGATGATGGCGAGACCGAGGCTGTGGAGCAATACGAGATCTACATGAAGATGCTGGGTGGAAAAGACCCGAAGGCATTTGAAAAAGAGGTCAAGGAAAAGTTTATCAAGCAGCCGGAACAGATGAAACTGCTGATCGTGGTGGACAAGCTGCTGACGGGCTTTGATGCTCCGCCTGCCACTTATCTGTATATTGATAAGTCTATGCGAGACCATGGCTTGTTCCAGGCAATCTGCCGTGTCAATCGCCTGGATGGTGAAGATAAGGAATTTGGATATATTATTGACTACAAAGACCTGTTTCGCTCCTTGGAAAATGCGGTTGCAGACTATACCTCCGAAGCATTTGACTGCTACGATAAGGAAGATGTCTCCGGCCTGCTGACAGACCGTTTGGACAAGGCCAAGGAACAGCTGGAGGATTCTCTGGAAGCTCTGCGCGCACTGTGCGAGCCTGTGGCACCGCCTAAAGATATGGTAGACTACTACCATTATTTCTGCGGTGCCAACACCGAATCCTTTGACTTGGATGAATTGGAAGAGAATATGCCCAAGCGGGAACAGCTTTACAATCTGTCAGCGACAGCTCTTCGCGCTTTTGGTGAAGTATCGGGTGAATTGCCAGAAAAGTACCACTATACTGTGGAACAGATCAAAGCGCTGGAGAGAGAAGTTACCTACTACATCAAGGTGCGTGACGATGTGCGTCTGGCCAGCGGTGACTATGTGGATTTGAAGAAATATGATCCGGACATGCGCCATTTAATCGATACCTATTTGTCGGCCGATCCCAGTCGTGTGTTGACTTCTTTTGGAGGAGCAACACTGGTCGAGCTGCTGGTAGACAACGGGATTTCCGCGCTGAAGGATATGCCTGCCTCCACCCCCAAAGAACAGGAAGCAGTTGCAGAGACTATCGAGAACAATATTGGCAAGGAAATTGTTGAGAGAACCCAAAGCAATCCCAAATACTACGAGAAGATGTCTGCACTTCTTCGTGAATTGATTGAAAAGCGCAAAAATGATGTGATCAACTACGAGGAGTATCTGCGTCAGATTGTGGAACTGGCAAGGAAGGTACATAAGCCGGAAAGCGGCACGGAATATCCTCCGGAAATCCGGGAGAGTGCCGCCAAGCGAGCCTTTTATGACCATCTTAACGGGGATACGGTTGTGGCCAATCAGATATATGACGCAGTCATGTCCAGCAAACAGGACAATTTCCGGGGAAGCAAAATCAAAGAGCGTAAAATCTGGCGTGCTATTCGTGCTGTCGTAAAAGATGACCAGGAAGCCGATCAGTTGCTTGCATTGGTAAAGGAGCAGAGTGAATTTTAGTGGATGAACTGCAAATCGGCAACGTGAGTATTGCCGTTACAAAAAAGAACATCAAAAATATGTACATTCGCGTTCTGCCACCCGACGGGAAAGTCCAAATTACTGCACCGCACTCTGCTGGGGATGACGCGATCCGAATGTTTGCGGTATCCAGAATTTCCTGGATTAAAAAGCAGCGTGCGAGCTTTGAGGCTCAAGCACGTCAAACAAAGCGACAGTATGTGACTGGAGAGAGTTACTATGTCTGGGGGCGGCGTTATCGTCTGGATGTGCAATACTCAAATGTTAGAAATGAGGTATCCCTTACAGGAGGGCGTTTGAATTTACAAGTCCGACCAGAAAGTACGCCGGAACAGCGCGAGCGTGTTTTGAATGATTGGTATCGCGAGCAACTAAAAAGCAAGTTGCCGGAAGTAGTTCAAAAATGTGAACAGGTTGTAGGTGTCCATGCATATGAGTGGAAGGTCAAAAACATGCGTACCAAGTGGGGAACCTGCAATATAGACCGGAAAAGAATTTGGATTAACCTCCAGCTTGCAAAGAAAACTCCAGAGTGTCTCGCTTATGTTGTGACCCATGAATTGGTACACCTGCTGGAGCGAAATCACAACGAGCAGTTCCAGAAGTATATGGACACCTTTTTCCCGGAGTGGCGAGTAGTAAAGGAAAAGCTGAATCAGCAAATGCTGGATTATATGAGCGAGTAAGCCTATATATCATTTGAAGCCGGATATCGTAGCCGTCAACATAAAGTATTGCGAAATTTCATTGCTTCTTTGGTCTCATGCTAAACCACTTTTATTTTAAGTATGCGAAAGTTCATACCGGACAACTAAAAAGCCAGATATTTATATCTTTTTTATAGGTAATTGCGAAACAGATTTGCAAGCTTGATTCCAGCGAGGTAAAGATCCGGTATAACCGGATTTTCAGGAGGTGGATGCGGATAACAGGTACACGGTAAATCATGAGTACCAGCGTATTTTTTGACCGCCGTTTCCCGGCGGCCGGTTTACACATTCGTTGTTTTGGTTTTGCTTCGGCAGATTTCCGGTAGCTGCTCAGACCATGGAAGCAGATCTTCCATAAAACGGTAATCCGTATCTTCCTGATGATCCTTCATCACAGTCAGGACGTGTTCCAGATATCGGAAGGGATTCAGGTGATTCGCCTTTGCTGTTTCCGTAATGCTGTAGACGATCGCACTGGATTTCGCACCATCGATACTGTCGATCAGTTTCCATGCATGTTTGTGCAGGCAGAAGCTGCGCAGCGCCCCCTCTGTTGCATTGTTATCAAGCGGGACTTCACCGTCATCCAGGAATACTTTTAATGCCTCTTCCTGATTGATACAATAGTTGATTCCTTCCAGCGTTTTCCCTTTAGAGAGACGGCCGGAAATCTGGATCTCTTTTACCCACGCAAAGAAAGCCTCCACCAGAGGTTTGAGGTTGATCTGCCGCTGCTTTCTGCGGTCATCCGGTTTCAGACCGGCAAGCTGGTTATCCAGATGATAGATCGCACCAATCCGCTTGATCGCTTCATAAGCGACCGTATCCCTGGCTGCTTCATGCTCCTTTTTCGGCAGTGCTTTCAGGGCATCGGCGAAATACCTTCTCGCATGGGTCCAGCACCCTGCGAAGACGATGGCTTCGGTTTCCCGGTCCAGCTTCCGGTAGGCAGAGTATCCATCGCAGACGACAACTCCTGTGAATCCTTTCAGGAATTCCCGCGGATGGTCTGCTTTCCGGGTCTTCTGGTATTCATACAGGATAATGGGTGTATCCTTATATCCCTTTCCCGTCCGGTAGACCCACATGTAACTCTTGCTATTCGCCGGACGCCCATCTTTCGATACCTTGACCGGAGTCTCATCGGCCTGCAGCACATGGAAGCGGTACATCCTGTTATGAAGGTAATCATAAAGGGGCCCCAGATACCGGTCGGCACACTGGATCACCCAGTTTGCCGTCACCTGCCGGGAGATATGGATGTCATTGCGCAGGAATTCCTGGCTGATCCGGTATAAGGGAAGTCCGTTGACATACTTGGCATTCAGGATGCTTGCCGCCAGGGAGGGAGTCAGGATGCTGTTTCGGAGCAGTTCCCTCGGACGGTCTGCTTTCACGATCGTCTGATTGTCCTTTCCGGCATACACGGCCACATGGTGCTCTTCGACTGTGTAAACTGCCGGCTGTACCCGGACTCTTTTATAGACTTCATCCGGAAGCTGCTTCCAGCCAGCTGCGCCGAAGATCTCCTGCAGCTTTTCTTCCGGAAGGGTATGGGGAATGACTTCCACGGGAAGATCCTTAAGATCTTCTTCGCGTTTCCCTTTTTTCTTCCGGCGCGTGACCTGGATCACATCCTCTTCTGCGGGTTCAACGACATAAAGTGTCTCGGTCAGGGCTTCCGCTTCATTAAAGATGAGCTCCAGTTCCAACTGCCCGGCGATCACATCCAGCTTTTCGGAAGAGCGCCCATAACGGTGATTGTTTGCAGATGCGATCTGTTCGATCAGGCGTTCCATGTTTGTATTCAGCCTGGCCAGCTGATCCTGCATGGACAGGATCACTGCCACGAGTGTTTCCCTGCTGAAACTATTCAGTTCTTCCGGTGAGTAGATCTTCGT
>CALWXR010000102.1 GCA_944385535.1 uncultured Oscillospiraceae bacterium | reverse complement strand
TAGGCTGTGGCCAAGGATCTGCCCCACTGTGTAAAAGTCTCCTGTCAGTTGGTGCATATTTGTTGCCGCGGTATGCCCTTACGGTATAATTACGACAAACCGGAAAAGCCCCGTAGGATCAAAGCTTAATAGTGATAAGGTACTATTTAGCTTTGCGGGGGGCAGAGAACGGTGTGACCGCAATGGTCACGCCGTTTTTCTGCGTCCGAGGGTAGATTTAGCAACAACAGGCTCGGAAATCACAGGAATCTCTACGTCATCCACGAAGTTAAAATAGATTTTCACCTTCTGTACCCGCTTGCCGCTGGATTTGTCCGGCGCGAACACCTCAATCTTCTTGATATACTCATTGACTATCGTAGGTGTCAATTCCGGCACATCCACATACTTCTGGGTCAGAGCGACAAAGGCATCTACATCAGCACTCATGGTTTCCTGCGTTTCCAGCCATTCTTCTGTTACTTCAATTTCGAGTTTTAGCCGTTCCTGTTCCGCCTCATAATCAGCGGTCATTTTCTTGTACCGCTCCTTGCTCAGATCGCCCAGGACGAAATCTTCATAGAGCCGGGGAAGCAGAATATCCAGATCAGCCAATCGCTTCTTGGCCTGCTCCACCCGCTTCCGATCTTCACGGATGTTGCGCTCCTGATCGGAGCGGCGGCATTGCAGCCATTCTTCCTGAAAACCTTCCACGTCCTGCCGGACATAGGCATTGACCGCCCGAATGCGCTCCAACACCAGTTCCCGCAGTACATCTTCCCGGATATAATGAGCAGAACAGGTGCCTCGACCGCTTTTGTAGCTGGAACACACATAATGGTCTTGCTTGCCGTCAAAGCTCTTGCAGGTAGCAAAGTGCAGCTTATTCCCGCAATCGGGACAGAACAGAAGCCCGGAGAACAATCCCTGCCGTTCCGCTTTTGTGGGACGGCGTTTGTTTTTTCGCAACTCCTGCACCCTGTCCCACTGAGCCTGAGAAACGATTGCTTCCTGCGTATCAGGGAAGATACACATATCTTCGATGGCATTGGGAATCCGCTTCTTCAGCTTATAGGACTTGGAATAGGTCTTGAAATTGCAGGTACAGCCGGTGTACTCCATCCGTTCCAGAATACCCACAACCGATTGACCAATCCAATGGTAAGGGCGTTCCGGCATCTTTTTCCGCTTTTTCGGGTCAGGATGGTTTTCCGACTGTTTGGCATACAGCGCCTTGGTAGTCAACACCTTATCCTTCTCCAGTATACGGGCAATCTGTTCCGGCCCCTTGCCGTCAATAGCCAAGTCAAAGATGCGCTTGACTACTGGGGCGGCATCCTCGTCAATGATCCAATGGTCTTTATCGGCAGGGTCAGTGCGATAACCATAGGGCGGTTTTCCCAGATGCTTTCCGCTGGTGCCTTTCTGACGGAATACGACCCGGACTTTTTTGCTGGTGTCCCGTGGATACCATTCGTTGAACAAATTACGAATAGCGGCAAAGCCGTCGCTGTCGCCTCGTTCACTGTCCACACCATCATTGACGGCGATAAAGCGCACATCGTAGCTGGGGAAAATGATGTCCGTGTACTGCCCAACGGTCAGGTAATCTCGGCCAAACCTGCTGAGATCTTTGACCAGCCAGCAACCGACAAGCCCCTGCTTAACCAGTGCAAAGCCTTCCTGTACGCCGGGGCGGTCAAAATTGGTTCCCGTATATCCGTCATCCACCAGAATTTTCAGGTTGGTGTAGCCATGCTCGGCTGCGTACCGGGTTAAAAACTCTTTTTGATTCTGTATCGAATTTGATTCTCCATCCAGCGCATCCTCATTGCTGAGGCGGCAGTACAGGATGGTGATTTTCTGCTGATCCAACATAGCGTCCTCCTTTACGGTTGGGTCAGCTGACAGAATCGGTGTGCTTGATGATATTGTAGCATGAAATTGAGTCTGTGTCATGAACAAAGTGCCTCCTTATCTGAAAAAATGAGCCGTTTTACCTTGTGGGTAAGCGGCTCATTTCCATCACAAACAGTTTCCAGAAGATACCAGGTGTTTCCGATTTTCCGTTCCAACGTACCGGTGAACGGACTCATCTGGTTTTCCCTGCGTTTCCGGCATTCTTCCAGAAAATCAATCGGCGGTTCAAAAATTGGTTCAAAGCAGGATTCTATGTCGATTCCTGCACAGGCATCAATCAACTCTTCCATAGGAGAACCATCAAGCATCAATTTATTAAGTTTTGTTATCAGATTAGCCATAAGCAAAAATTCCTTTCTATCAAAGTTCCATATCCTGCGACTTGCGGCGAACAGGCTGGTCATGTTGCCTTGTTTGCCGGGTTCGGGTTAAAATAGTGTCAAGAAAAGCCCGCACCTTTTCGGGTGCGAGCTTGACAGCTTCCAGATACAACTGGACTTCTTTTTTCAAGTTTTGGTACTTGTCATAAATCTTTTCATACCGCTGTTTCCAGACGGCGGCGCTCTTTTGTGTTTGTTGCAGTTTTTCTTCCAAACGGCTGTTTTCCGCTCTGGCAAGAATCCCATTAACCGCATAGTCCTTGAGTGTGCTGCACTCGGATGAGGTCAAAGTAATATTGCCGGTGATTGTCTTTTTCCCCATAGAGCGGATTTCCTGCACAGTCAGGGCGGCAGCACGCTGTTCTTTGGTCTGCTTTTGCAGGGATTGCAGCTCCTTCTGTTTTTTCTCAACGGCAGCCTGTGCAGTGTCCAGAGCCTGCTCCGTCTGAGCGATTTGAGCGGTCATATCTTCCAGCCGCTGCTGCTCCTGTGCCACCTTGAACTGGGTTACAGTCAGATGTTCCTCGGTGCTTCCCCGTTCTCCACGCTCCACATCGGTATATCCGGCAACTTTCATATAGTTGAAGAAATCGTCTTGCAGGACACTATATGAAGTCCGCAAGACTTTCTTTCCCTTAGCAGTCAGCAGAGGGTTGCCCTGCTCATCCAGAGCTACCTTGGATTCCCACTTTTTACTGCGGCTGACCTGCATAATCGTTTCTTTAACCGTTCCCACAAGGGATTTATCCTTGCATCGCTTCGACCAGAGAATCTGCTTTTCCACCACTGGGACATAGACCACATGAAGGTGATAGTGGTATACATCCTGCCCCAGAGCTTCCGACATAGCCCGGTTACGTTCATCGGCGTGCATGACGGCGGAGAGAATATACTGCTCACCACCCACGATCTCCACGGCTGCTTTGTATGCGTCGGTGTAGAATTGCTTAGCATATTCATAGCCGCCGTGGTTGTGAAAGTAAGCGGAGTTCACATCAAAAATCAGTTCTCCATATTTCACTGCGTCGGCTTTCAGGCCACGAGTCGAGATGATGCCATCGGCAATCATCTGATCGAACATAGCGGAATAACTGTCGGTCGGCGTTTTGAAGTGGATATTCCGGCAAGTTTGGCTGGTATCAATATCCTGATTAGAATAGTTCTCTTTTTCTCGTTCGTTGTGTTCCTGAGCTTTCGCTACATCATTGAGGGTGGGCAAGTCCTGATTACGGACAAAGGTGCGGTCGACTCCATCATTTCTGGCCATAAAAATCAGCTCCTTTCTGTTGCGTGGCAGACGGCTGGGGATGGGGATGCACTTCCTGCGGGAAGTGTAATAACCCACTATGATAGTCCACTTCACGCAGATCATAGACATAGAGTACGGTACGCTCGATATCCCGGAGCAGGCCGGGCATATCGGTGATGGTGTAGGTCTTCAGCTCTGCCCCCTTGGCGTTTCGGTCGGTGGCGTGGGCCTTCACCAGCTCCAGCATATCACCGGCCAGCTTGTCCTTCCGGATCTGCTTGCTGGTCCCCTGCCCCAGCCAATCCCAGATCTGCGTCAGGCGCAGGAGCTGGGTGGTGTTGCCGAACTCCTGGAAGTACCCGATCTTGATCAGTGGGATGACCTTGGCGGATTTGAAGGACTTTTTGTCCAGCCACGCCAGCACGGAGAAAAATCCGTCATGTTTCGCCTTGCCGCACTGATAGAGCAGGGCGCAGGCGGAGCTTCCAACCCCCTTGATGGAGGAGAGTTTATTGACGATCTGGTTTTTCTCTGGCATGGCGAGATACCGCCGGTTGTCCTGGCGGAAGCGGAAGGGCGGAAACTGGATCTTGAAGTACCGCTCCGCCTCCTCCTTCAGCTCGCTGAGCTTGTCCTTATCCCCCTTCTGGTCGTAGACAGACAGGCAGACCTCGTAGAACTCCAAGGGGTAGTGGGCCTTCAGCCAGGCGCCGTAGAGGCTGTCCAGGGCAACACAGTAGGAGTGGGAGGCATTGAAACTATAGGCGGCGGAGTCCTCCACGATCTGCCACAGCTTCTGCGCCAGCGCTTCCGCCTCCTCTTCGTTCTTCCCTTCCCGGAGGATCGCCTCCCGGAAGCCGGAGAGGAACTTCTCCTTATAGGCCAGGACCTTGTCCGCGCGCTTTTTGGCGATGTTCTTGATGGCCGTATAGCACTCGTCAATGGGTATCCCGGCGAAGTGCAGCGCCGCCATCTCCATCTCCTGATAGAGGACGAAGCTGTAGGGCATCTCCTCCGTCTGGATCAGGTCGTCGAACGCTTTCACCCCGTAGGAGAAGGGCCTGCGCTCCTCAAAGGTCTTGTACATGGACTTGAAACCTGGGCGAATGGCGGCGATGAAGGCGCACAGCTCGGAGATATTGGTGGGGTGGTACTTCCCCACCCTGACCGACGTGCCGGGCTGGCCCACTTGGTTGAGACAGCAGGTAGCGCCAATGCGGTACATATCCCAGCAAGGGTCTGTGGGCGGACATGCCGCCAGCAGTTCCGGAACAGTGTGCTTCTTGATTCCGATCCGCTTGTAGATGCGGTCGGTGAGGTCCACGGTTTTTACGGTTAGAAGATCATTTTTTAGGAAGTGACACTCCTCCGCCCAGTGTCCGTCCATCAGACAGCAGATGTTGTCCTTGATGCGGACCAGGCCAATCTCCCGCCGGATGCTCCCGCTGTAGAGCAGATAGGAGCAGGGGGCGATGGACCAGGAGTCGATGAGCTCCAAATAGGAGGCGCTGCCCCGGTAGACATCGTGGTACTTAGGGTCGATGTAGTCCATCGGGTCCACAGTGTCCCGCTCGTCCTCCTCGGCGTGCTTCAGCGCGTTTTCATATTTTTTGATCTGGTTGGACACCTCGTTGGCCACCTCGAAGGGGATGCCCTGGCTCTTGGCGTACAGCTTCCAAGCCTTGGACTTCTTCATGGTGCCGTAGGCCAGCATGGGGTAGGCGTGGTCGTCGCCCAGGATCTCCTTCTGCGCCCTGGCGAAGGGCTCCGCGTCCGCTACGTTGAAGTCGATCTATCACTACCCCGCCTTTCGGCGTATTTGAAAGGGTATAGACTATACCATCATCCCGGAGGGATG
>CALWXR010000101.1 GCA_944385535.1 uncultured Oscillospiraceae bacterium | reverse complement strand
TCACTACCGATGATGCAAGAACCAAGCTGAAGCATCTATACCCCATTATAAAGATTTAGAATTTACAGAGTACTAATATTCATAATTTGGTAATTATTTTGTAAAATCCCGATTCTTCATACGCTTTCTTCGTCAGCCCCGAACACCGCCGCGCCAGCGTTGTCCGGGCAGCAGGCCGCTCTCTCTTCCACGGCGGCTCCGGCGGAAAGTCAACTCCGGGTTCTTTTCTGAGCAAATATCGGCATCTACGTAAAATGGAGGGACTGCGTTCCATGTCATTTCTCGAAATACTTACAACCGTACTGATTTCGCCTCTGCAGCTTTTGTTTGAGGTCGTCTACTCCCTGTCTTCCAGAGTGGTGGATAATCCCGGCCTTTCCATCACTGCCCTGAGCCTGGTAATGAATTTTCTGGTACTCCCCCTGTACATGCGCTCGGACGCCATGCAGGAAGAGGAGCAGAAGATTGAAGCCAAGCTGGCTCCCGGCATTGCCCACATTAAAAAGACCTTCAAGGGCGACGAGCAGGTGATGATGCTGCAAACCTATTACCGGCAGAACCACTATAAGCCCACCTATGTTCTGCGCAGCGCCCTTTCCCTGTTTTTGGAGATCCCCTTTTTCATCGCCGCTTATCAATTCCTGTCCGGGCTGACACAGCTTGAGGGCGTTTCCTTCGGCCCCATCGCGGATTTAAGCCAGCCTGACGGCTTGCTGCGTCTGGGAGGATTCACCGTAAATCTGCTGCCCATCCTGATGACGGCGGTGAACCTGGTTTCCTGTGTGATCTTTACCAAGGGCGGCTCCTTCCGGTCCAAGCTCCAGCTGTACGCCATGGCCATTTTCTTTTTGGTGTTCCTCTATAACTCCCCCTCCGGCCTGGTGTTTTACTGGACACTGAACAATGTGTTTTCCCTGGTTAAAACCATTTTCTATAAGCTAAAGCATCCCGGCAGGGTTCTCCGCCTTTTGGCCTGTGGAGCGGGGATCCTCCTGACGGCATTCGGTCTTTTCTGCATCAGCAGCGAGCTTCTCAAACGCAAGCTGTTTTTCCTTGGCGCGGGTCTGCTGCTGGCTCCGGAAGCCTTTTTCCTGTTGAAAGGCAAACTCTCCCTGAAATTTCCCTCCTATGACGCCAAGCCCAATTCCAGGCAGTTTTTCCTGGGAGGGATTGTTCTGGCGCTGATCACCGGTGTGGTGATCCCATCGGGGGTAATTGCGTCCTCTCCCCAGGAGTTTGTGGATATCAACTATTTTTACCATCCCCTTTGGTTCATCGCCAATTCGGCCTGCCTCTCCCTGGGCACCTTTGTCGTATGGTTTGGCGTGTTTTACAAGCTGGCAAACGACAAATTGAAAGCCCTGATGGATACGCTGATCTGGATCTGTACCGGCGTCGCGATCATAAACTACATGGTCTTCGGAGAATACCCCGGCGTTTTGAACACGAATCTGCAATATGGCGTTAATCTCTACTTTTCTACAAAGCAGCAGGTCGTGAATGCGGCGGTCATTGTGGCGGTGGTTATCGGGATGGCTCTCCTTGCCGTGATCCTGAAAAAACACATCACGCAGATCCTTGCCATCGGCTGTGCCGCGCTTTGCTGCATGTCGATCAGCAATGTATATACGATTTCCGATTCCATACGCACGATTCGCCAATCCTCCGAATGGCAGGCATCCCAGTCCCCACAGTTCACCCTGAGTGAAAACGGGAAGAATGTGATCGTCATTATGTTGGATCGGGCCATGGGCGAGTATGTTCCCTATTTATTCAACGAAAAGCCGGAGCTGGAAGAACAGTTTGACGGGTTTACCTACTATTCCAATGTCATATCTTACGGAAACTGCACCAATGTGGCCGCGCCCGCTCTCTTCGGCGGATATGAGTATACACCTTACCAGCTCAATCAGCGAAGCAGCGAATCCCTGCTCTCCAAACATAATGAATCGCTGCTGATGATGCCGGTGCTGTTTGACCAAAACGGCTACAAGGTTACCTTTTGCGATCCTGTATATGCCAACTACCAATGGATCCCGGATCTGTCCATCTTTGAGGAATACCCGGGCATTGATACCTACATCACAAAAGGCTTTTACACAGATACCAGTATCAAGCAAAGCCAAATCGATGTGAACAAACGCACCTTCTTCTGCTATGGCCTTATGAAAACCGTTCCCCTGTTTTTGCAGACAACCCTGTATAACAACGGCAACTACAACAATCCCAACACGGGCGCTCAAATGATCCGGAATATGTATACTGCCGATGGCATAACCCCTGATTTTGCCGCTTCCTACAGCACGTTGCAGAATCTCTCCAGCATCTCCCAAATCTCCCAGGGATCCAGCAATAACTTTATCATCATGGTCAACGATACCACCCACGATCCGGTTATGCTGCAGGAGCCTGAGTATACCTTGTCTGAGCATGTGGATAATACGGACTATGAACGGGAAAATCAGGATCGGTTCAATCTGGACGGTCAGGTGCTGGAAATAACGTCGCCCACTCAATTGACCCATTATCAGACCAATATGGCCGCTCTGCTTCGGCTGGGCGAGTGGTTTGACTATCTGCGGGAAAACGGGGTTTACGACAATACCCGTATCATCCTGGTGGCCGATCACGGCAGAGGACTGGAGCAAATCCCGGAGCTTTATCTGGAAGACTGCCGCACGGATGTCTCCTATTTTTACCCGCTGCTGATGGTAAAGGATTTTAACAGCCATGGCTTTACCACCTGCGATACCTTCATGACCAACGCGGACGTTCCCACTCTTGCAACCCAGGGGCTGATCGAGGATCCGGTGAATCCCTTTACCGGAAAAGCCATCAATTCCCAAGGAAAAAACGACCCTATCCAATACGTATTTTCTACCCAGGATTGGGATGTTGTGGAGAATAACGGAAACGTGTTCCTCCCCGGCGATTGGTACAGCTTAGAAAACCAAAACATCTGGGATAAGAATAATTGGGATCTTGCGGCGCAGAACGCTGTCAGTCCCATCCCCTAAGGATGTATCGGGTCAGTTTAACGCCAATGCTGCATCTTCGCCTTAGCCCACAATGCAGTGGATGAGGCCAGATCTTTTTTACAATGATCCGACGGAATGGGGAACCGCTGAAGTACCTTTCTGCCGGACGGCTGGTATGCCCTCCATGATCACATCCGGGAAAAGAGATCGGGACGATGTAATGAAGAACGCCGTCCTTCCCCGCCCCCGAATACCCCTTTCCCCACCCGGCAAGCAGCGCCGCCGGAGAAATCGAATCTGGAAATCTCTCCCTTGCTTCAAATAACGCCAAAAGCCTGATAGCAAGGCCTTTGGCGTTATTTTTCTGTCCATCCTATCCTTCCTTATCATACGGATTCTCTTTTAATATCTTTCGTGAATGTATACACCATCAAAGACAGACGGGGCGTTCTCTCTTCCATTCTATCGTAATGTCCGCTGAATAAGGCGTGATCACGACATATTCAACATCTTTCGGTGTGTAATTCCATAAAAGCGACTCTTTTTAACCGCTTTTATGGAATTCAGACAGCAATCAATGGGTATCTTGTCCGGCATGGCGCAGTGCCGGATAAGCAGGCGCACAGCTTTTGCTCTAAAACGAGCAAAAGCTGCGCACCCGAATAACACAAAAGCAAGCGGAAAGCCTTGGCTTTTAAGCTGTTTTGTGTTATTCAGTACCCATTAACACAGCCGCTGCGAGAACCACGCTTACTCATGAGAATACCGCCCTGCCGCTCCGCTGCCTGCGCAAAGACGGCCTGTTGGCAATTTGACGATTAGGCTCCATGCTTTCAACTAACACGTTTTGAAAAAAATCCTCCAAGGAAGATTTTCCTATTCCCTTTTTTCAAAATTTGATGTACACTGTTCTTGGATGGCCCATCCATCCGTTCCCAAGAAAGAAAAGGAGAAAAAATGGATATTTCTTTTAAAGTTGAAGATACAAAGTTCAATTACAGAGTTTGCGCTATGATCGTATCAGATGGTGAAATTCTGGCTATGCACGATGAACGTTCACCATACTTCTATTTGCCAGGCGGGCGAGTAAACATGGGTGAAACAGCTGAACACGCGGTTGTGAGAGAAATTGAGGAAGAATTGAATATTACGCCTCGAATTGTTCGTCCGCTCTGGCTTAATCAAGCATTCTTTAAGGAAGATGTGGATGGCCTAAAATATCACGAGTTATGTATCTATTTCCTGATGGACATCTCACATACCGACTTGCTATCTTATGGCAAGAAGTTTACATTACAAGAAGGACATCATCAGCATGATTTTGAGTGGCTGCCGTTTGAACGGTTGAAAGAGGAATACTTCTATCCCGTATTTTTAAAAGATGCCATTTTCCATTTACCATCGGCATTCACGATTCGTACAGAATGGGAATAGGCAGCGAACTTTCAGATTTATCGATCGCCGGATAGACACAGGCAGGACGGATATGGAAAAAGAAAGGGAGAAGAAAACGCCACCCCCTTTGGGAAACCCCAGAACAGGAGAGAATAGGATGCGAGATATTATTTTCAAAACAGATGAATTTGTTTTCGGATTTCGTGTAGGCGGCATCCTTCGACATGGTGATAAAATACTGCTTCAACGCCCGTTGACTGGGGAATACTCGACGATTGGCGGTCATGTGTGCGTTCTGGAAACAGCAGAGGAAACCATCAAGCGAGAGTTCATGGAGGAATTACACGCCGAGATTGAAGTTGATAATTTGTTCTGTGTTGGCGAAAACTTTTTGCCGGTGAACGGTAAGCCTTGTCGGCAGATATGCTTTTTCTATAATGTTCACTTAGTGGATGATCGTTCTATTCCGCTGGAGGGAACTTTTCACGGTTACGATGATTTTGAAAATGAGCGAATGGACTTAGCCTTTTGTTGGGTTCCTCTGCAGGAATTAGAAAATGGCTTGAAAGTTTATCCTCTGGAAATCATTCCTCATATTCTCCGCAAGGATAGCAGTATTGGATATTTTCTCTCAAAGCGGATATAAAGGAAAAGTAACTATGAACCCCACGCTTTTTCCTGACCCTGGCCGTCGCCCTGCCGCTGACGTTCAGCCCCATTGGCTGCCTTCCTGTATATTTTTGTGGAAGAAAATTATAGCAGCTCCATCTAAACAGACATAAGTGCAAAGGAGGTTTTTTCATGAAAAAATGGGTCGCTTTCCCCGCCTCCTAATAAGAAAACACGAACAAGTCCAGTAAAATCAATGTTTTCAGAGGCAAGGAACACGATGTGAAGTCAAAAATTTAATACCAGCAGGACAAAGGGTGCTGATATGAAATGTCAGCACCCTTTTCCTGTCCCAAACGCCATAGGTAACTCAAACCTGTGGCGTTTTTGTTATGAAAACATACCCCTAAAAAGGGCGCAAAACGGCTCCCGCCTTTCGGCAGGCAGCTTGCGCTATGCAA
>CALWXR010000100.1 GCA_944385535.1 uncultured Oscillospiraceae bacterium | reverse complement strand
TGACGATCCACCCAAAACCATGGCTAGAGTTGTAAAATTTCTACCAGCTGGTGTCCAACTTGCACTTGCAATTTTCGAAGAAATTTTCATTTACGAGGAGGATGGATTATGAAAAAAGGACTGTTGATATTCATGGTAGTTGCCGGAATGATTATTTTGCTGGGAGGATTGCTGACATACGGTTTGGGAATAAATGAAATCGTGCCTGTGCCGCGTCCTGACTTAATTGTAGCAGGCACATCCCTCATTGGAATTTTATTAATTGTATCTGGTGTGTGCGATTTGCTTGGCAAGAAAACCAAGGAAACGCAAATAGAGGAAAATGACGAGAGAAATATTGCACTTGGCAATGCCGCTATGGCAAGTGGCTTCAAAGCAATGAATGTCACCATTTCTGTTTCCATTTTCGCTTTGATTTTTACTGGATATATGACAGTAGTTCCTTGTTTCACGATTATTGGAGCGTTTGCTATCGGACAAATCGTATTTATTGTGCGGCTTTGGCATTTGCACAAAACTATGTAATGCCTATTTAGCAGACAATATTTTTAAGAACATTGCTTCCGGTTCACCAAATCCCTAATTTGAAACAGGGCACGCCGGGAAAATACGGAAAGCTGCAAACCGTGCAGCATGCCGTTGGCAAAGGGAACACCGGGGTCTGGTTAAAAGCCCTTGATAACAGGTTTTTGATAACGCATGAGAAACACCTTCTTACCAGGGAATAAAAACGCCCGCGCTTACCGCAGGAAAAACGGAAAGCGCGGGCATATGGTTATGTTTGCCTTAGAAGGGACGCGGCGGATGATTTCATCCTTTCCAGAGCCCCTTTTATGCTCTGTGGACAGGCCAAATTGCTTTCGTGTATCGGCAGGAACTCTCAGTTCCAGGGGTTCTCCGTGGGATAGGGCAAAGACTTCGGCTGGTTGTAGGCAATGTCGGAAATGCCGAAGTACTTCAGCACCTCGAACAGAGCCTTGCCGCAGTGGGCGAAGGCTACCGCCCCGTGGTGGGGATACCGCTTCTGAATGAGCACATGGCGGTAGAACCGGCCCATTTCGTGGATGGCGAAAATGCCGATGCCGCCAAAAGAGCGGGTGGGAACGGGCAGAACCTCGCCCTCAGCAATATAGCTGCGCAGATTGCCCTCGCTGTCGCACTGGAGCCGGTAGAAGGTGATGTCGCCGGGGGCGATGTCCCCTTCCAGGGTGCCCCGGGTGAAGTCCGGCTCGCCGCCGTTTTCCAGCAGCCGGTTCTGGATCAGCTGGTATTTTACGCCGCAGCCGTCGCACATCTTGCAGGAAGGGGTGTTCCCGCAGTGGAAGCCCATGAAGGTGTCGGTGAGCTTGTAGTCGAACTTTCCGGCAATGTCCTCGTCATAGATGTACTGGGGCACGGAGTTGTTGATGTCCAGCAGGGTCACCGCGTCGCCGGTGATACAGCTGCCGATGTACTCGCTGAGAGCGCCGTAGATGTCCACCTCGCAGGCCACGGGGATGCCCCGAGCCGCCAGACGGGAGTTTACATAACACGGTTCAAAACCGAACTGCTCCGGGAAGGCAGGCCAGCACTTGTCGGCGAAGGCCACATACTTTCTCGCCCCCTTATGGCTCTCCGCCCAGTCCAGCAACGTCAGCTCAAACTGAGCCATCCGCTCCAAGAGGTCGGGATAGATCTTTCCGTCCATTTCCTTCTGCATGTCGGCTACCACTTCCGGGATCCGCTTGTCCCCGGCGTGGGCCTTGTAGGCCACCAGCAGGTCCAGCTCGGAGTTTTCCTCCACTTCCACCCCCAGCTCATACAATCCCTTAATGGGGGCGTTGCAGGCGAAGAAGTCCTGGGGCCGGGGGCCGAAGGTGATGATCTTCAGGTTCTGAACGCCGATAATGGCCCGGGCGATGGGCACGAATTCCCGGATCATCTGGGCGCACTGATCGGCGGTGCCAACGGGATACTCGGGGATGTAGGCCTTCAGGTGGCGCATGCCAAGGTTATACGAGCAGTTCAGCACGCCGCAGTAGGCGTCGCCCCGGCCGTTGATCAGATCCCCGTCCCCTTCCGCTGCGGCGATGTACATGGTGGGGCCGTCAAACTTCTGGCACAGCAGGGTTTCGGGGGTCTCCGGGCCGAAGTTGCCCAGGAACACCACCAGGGCGTTGACCCCGTTGGCCTTCACGTCCTCCAGCGCCTTCATAGCGTCCAGCTCGTTCTCCACGGTGATGGGGCACTCGTACAGGCCCTCGCCGTAGGCGGCCACGATGTTCTTTCTTCTCTGGGTACTGAGGGCGATGGGGAAGCAGTCCCGGGATACGGCGATGATGCCAAGCTTTACTTCAGGAATGTTCATGGTTCATATCTCCTTTGTTATAAACTCCTAAATGATCAAATTCAAATTGTACACAAATTGCAGATAAAGGAAGCAGCCAAAGGCCCCCTTGTGTAAAGGGGGCTGTCACGGCGAAGCCGTGACTGGGGGATTGACGCGGCGGGGCGCTTCCCTTTTCGCCGGAGTGGGGGCGAATTCGCAGCATTTCACTGCACAATCCCTCAGGCCCTGCGGGCCAGCTCCCTTTACACTTTTGGAGCTTTGGGAGCTCCCGCTCCAGTGCAATTCCGAAATTGTCAATTTTTCAAATCTGCTCATTTAGAGATAAGTACTTTGCAATGTCAATATTCTCACCGGACAGGCCAACCTTGGCCCCGGTTTTTGCCTCGCCGGATTCCGGATGGGCCAGGAGCCACTTGTTCCGGGCGGTCATGATCTCGGCCTCCCAAGTTTTATTGACCATCTGAGGACGGTCCGTATTGGTGCCCCAGGGCAGAGCCACCAACACCTGGAAGCCCGCTTCCTTGTCGCAGTGGCAGGGGGCGTAGTGCAAGGTAGTGGCGTAGACCTCCACCAGCACCCCGGCAGGGACTTTGAATGCTTTGACCTTGGCGGTATCCAGCATCCCGTCCACGATCTCCTCCTGCTTTGCCAGCAGCAGGATAAAATCCCCGGTACCCAGGTTGAACTCGCTGTCCCGGTGGTATTCCAGGCAGTTCAGCTCGGTATTGTGACCGTTGCACCAGCCCATCTGGGTGGGCATGCCGCCGAAGCAGTGATTGGAAATTTCCAGGGCTGCGGGCAGCTCCTGCAAGCCTTTGTCTGTGGGCACATATTCCACATGATCCGTCACCGGAGTCTGCGCAAGTCCCTCCAAAATCTCCTGAACCGTCTCATCCAGTCCCTTGACGATCTGGCCGTAGGGCTTGAATTCCCGATCGAATACAGAGTAAATCTTCATCTTTCTTCCTCCTTGGCAAATTGGGCGAACAGTTCCTTACAGGCGGGGTAAATTTTACGGAACTGCTGGTAGCGCTTCTCATACCGGGCGGTGAGTTCCGGGTCCGGCTGAACGGTGGAGGCCACCTCCACCAGCGCGTCCGCCGCCGCCTGGACGCTTTCAAACAGGCCGCAGCCCACCATGGCCAGCAGGGCCCCGCCGTAGCCCGGGCCCTGTTCGGTTTTCACTAGTTCCAGAGGGATGCCCAGGACGTTGGCGAAGATGGTCCGCCACAGGGGGGACTTGCTGCCGCCGCCGCAGATTTTAGAGGAAGGGATGGACAGGCCCAGGGATTTGGCAACCTCAAAGGAATCCCTTATGGCAAAGGCCACGCCCTCTAAAACCGCCTGAACCAGGTCGGGGCGGGTGGTGTCCATGGTAAGCCCTAAGAAGGTGCCCCGGGCGTTGGTATCGTTGATGGGGCTGCGCTCGCCCATCAGGTAGGGCAGGAAATAGACATGGTTATTCCCCAGCTTGTCCCGGGTGATGTCCTTCTGTTCGGCGGCGTAGTCGGCGGTGTGGAAAATGTCCTCGCACAGCCACTTGTTGCAGGAGGCGGCGGAGAGCATGCAGCCCATAAGATGCCAGCCCCCGTCGGCGTGGGCAAAGGCATGGAGCGCGTTGTTGGGGTCCACACCGAAGGACTTGGAGGAAATGAACACCGTGCCGGAGGTGCCGAGGCTGATGTTGCACCCGCCGTTTCCAACCACTCCGGTGCCCACCGCGGCGGCGGCGTTGTCCCCCGCGCCTGCCACAACCTTGGCCCCGGCGGAAATGCCCAGCAGCTTGGCGATCTCCGGCTTTACAGTCCCAACCACTTCATAGCTTTCAAAGAGCTTGGGCATCTGGCTTTCAGAAACGCCGCAAATCTCCAGCATTTCCTTGCTCCAGCGCTTATTTTTCACGTCCAGCAGGAGCATGCCGGAGGCGTCGGAGTAGTCGCAGCAGTGAACGCCGGTGAGGATATAGTTGACATAATCCTTTGGCAGCATGATCTTGGCGATCCGGGCGAAATTCTCAGGCTCATTTTCCCGCATCCACAGGATTTTCGGGGCGGTGAATCCGGCGAAGGCGATGTTGGCGGTGAGAGCCGACAGCTTCTCCTTGCCGAAGGTATTGTTCAGATACTCCACCTGCCTGGCGGTGCGGCCGTCGTTCCAGAGGATGGCGGGGCGGATCACGTTGTCATGTTCGTCCAGCGCAACAAGGCCGTGCATCTGTCCGCCGCAGCCGATGCCAGCCACGTTCGAGCCGTCAAAGCCGGAGAGCAGTTCCGGGATTCCTTCCAGCACCGCGTTCTTCCAGTCCTGGGGATTTTGCTGGCTCCAGCCCGGCTGGGGAAATTCCAATGGGTACTCCTTGGTCACCTCGTTATGGATGACGCCGCCGCCGTCCACCAGCAGCAGCTTCACCGCCGAGGTGCCTAAATCAATGCCGATAAAATACATAGGTGCCTCCTTATATACATTTTCACGATTGGACAGTTCACGGAAAAGGCGGCTCAGCTGGCCCCGGATTTTTTCATGGCATAGCTGTTATAGACAGCATCCCCGGCTGCCTGGTCGGACAGATGGAACCGGATCTGAAGCGGGTGCATCCGCGGTATTTATGGGCGGACGGCCGTGCTTTCCCCTGGGATGGTAAGGCACAATGACGCTTGCCCCTTATCGGATCCATGAACTCCGGAAAGTCCTTCCGCTTCGTGTTCTTCTCGCCGTACACCACCATTGCTTTGATGGTGCTATTATAACATATCTGGAACCGGTATGGTAGTGGGAAATTCAATCAGAGGTTCCCGAAACACATTTTAGTTCACTTCGCATAAAGCATGACAAGCTCAAACTTCAATGTAACCGACGAAATTGTAGTAGATGTGGATGTCTCGTTCCTCATGGTCGTCTACCGTATATTTCTCACTGATCTCAATTTTCTGAATCAGCCGCACGAGGGTGGGGCGGTCAAGCTCCTGCAAATCGTAGTAATTCTGTACCATATCCAGCCATGCGTCTACGGACTGCTCATTTTCACGGCTGGTGGCAAGCTGCTCCGTCAATTCCCGTCTGCGCTCCTATTTTGCTTTTCGCTCGGCCTCGTAGCCATTGAGAAGCTGCACACAGAGGTTTTCCGGGATTTTGCCCAGCACCTTGTCCTCATAGGCGGACTGCACCAGCCGGTCAAGCTCCGGCAACCGCCGGTCAATGGCGCTCAGTTCCGCTTGAAGCGTTCTGAGTTTTTCCCGACCGGCGGACTCCTTCTGCGCGAGAATCTTTTCACGCAGCTTCTCCCGGCTGTTCTGTGCCCACATTGCTTTGCAGCGGATGTCCGTTAGTACGATTTGCGTCAATACCTTCTGGTTGATGTAGTGGGACGAACAGGCATTTTTGCCGCCCGAAGCGTACCGGTTGCAGACATACGCCTTGTACTCCGGTTCC
>CALWXR010000099.1 GCA_944385535.1 uncultured Oscillospiraceae bacterium | reverse complement strand
CCCGTTGATTCTTGTAAAAAATAGTTTTTACCTTGAAAAATACGGACTGATAAGAATTAATCAGCAAGCCCTAATTATGGAAAAACCGCCCGGAATTTCCGGGCGGCGGTCAGGACGGGTACACGTTGCTAATAAGGATCATCAGGGGCAGGGCCAGGGTAAAGACGCTGATGGCCCAGGAGTAAAGCGCCTTGCGGGAGCAGAACATCATGGCAAGGCAAAAGCCGGTCAGCGCCAGCGGCCCCATTACTGCCATTTGGCGGCTGACGGTTATCGCGAATTCTCCAGTAGACTGCAGATCCAGGCCCACTACCTCCGGCAAATGCTGGGAATTGTAGGACGCCAGCTTCAGGGCATAATATACCACCGGAGCCGCCAGGACGATTTTTCTCAGGCGGAACACCCAGGTGCCGATCAAATTGATCACATTGTTGACCTTGGACACGCCCGCCTTCACTTTTTCCAGTCCGGATTTCTCAGATCGCGGGTTTTGCTTCTCGGCGAAGCTGCCGGAATTTCCCATAGTATAACCTCCGGTAACATTTTTCTCTATCATACCACATTTTCCCCCAGGTTGCAAGACGCCTGCCAAAGTGGGAACCGGAATTCAAAAAAACTTAAAAGTCCGTTTTTTCTAGTTTTTCGTGCGGGGGAACCCACGGACAATTTCCCGTCGGGAAATGCGTGGATCTCTCGACTGCGCTGCGCCCCGCTGGAGATGACATGGTTTTTCGTGCGTGCCATTCAACCTTCCCTTCTCCGCTCACTCCTGCCAAGATCCCTCGACTACGCTCGGGATGACACGGAGGGGGGAAGTGCGGCGGTGCCGGCCCACAGCCCGGTATACCCAGGCAACACGTTGGTTTTGCCGCAGAAAAAAGTCTGTCATCCCGAGCGCAGCGCGGCGGAGTCGAGGGATCCACGCACCCACGACCAGAAGGCACTCCGTTGGTTCCACCGGAGGAACCAACGGGCCTTTTCCGTCCGGGCGTGCCAAGGTCTCCCCACCTTCTACAGCGGAAAATCCTGCTCCCGGAGAATGCGGCAGTCCTGGATGGCTTGATCCTGGATCCGGATCAGGCCGGCGCTGCCGCCATAGTAGCCGCAGCTGCCCGGATTCATGACCCACAAGCCGTCCTCTTCCCGATGGCAGTCCGCCTGATGGGTATGACCGTAAAGCACCATATCCGCCTTACTGGCCCGGGCGTCCCGGAGCAGTTCCTTCAGATAGGATTTTACGTGATGCCTGTGGCCATGGGTCATATAGAAATTTACGCCAAAGATGGGCTGTATTAAGATCTCCGGCTCCCAGCCGGCGCATCGATACCGGTCACAGTTGCCGCTCACCTGGTAAAACAGGATGTGGCCGTTCTCTTCCGCCAACGCCCGTCCGTCATCAAAGTAATCTCCCAGGTGGACAACGGCGTCCGGCTTGACCGCCCGGACACAGCGGCGCATAAAGCTCATGGCGGAATGAGAATCGGAAAGCACCAATATATTCATGAAGTTCCCGCCTTCTAGTTTGTGTTTCATTGGATTATATCATACCCATGTAAAATTTGCTACTCCGAATCCCCGTCCTCCAGCGTCACCTCCCGGAAAAACTTCCGCTTTTCCGAGGGCGTACACCCATAGATCTCCCGAAAATACTGATTCAGCATTTTCGGATCCCGGAAGCCATGCCGCTCGGCGATCTCACTGATGGGGTCGTCTGAGGTTTCCAGTTCCCGGCAGAAGGCGGTGGTTCGCACCTGATATACATATTGTAAATAGCTGACGCCCATATTCTTCTTAAACAGCCGGCAAAAATACTCCTTATTCAGTCCCATGGTGTTTGCCGCGTCGTCCAGAGGCAGCTCTTCCCCATGGTGAAGCTGGATATATTCCAGCACCGGTTCCAGACGGGTCATATCGCTTCGCTGCAAGGTGCTTTCCTCCACTGCCAGCGGCTGGGAGAAGTGCTTCACCAGCAGCGCCGTGGCTGCAAACAGCCGGGCGTGACACTCCAGCTTATAGGCCTGGAGATTTTCTTCCGTCTGCCGCAGGATCTCCTGCATGTGAATCCGAAGCTGCTCATAGGCGATTGCCTTCACCTCATCCTCGGGATCAAACTTCAGCGAAAAGCTCAGCTGGTCAAAATTCGGCACGTACTTGCACATCTCCGTGGGGGAAATATGCACGCAAAGATACACGGCATTTCGGCTGCACCGGGTCTCATGAACCTCGTGGGAATTGATCAAATACATGTCGCCTGGCTTGGCATGAAGGGTCGAATTGCTGAACTTGCAGGTTACCCTGCCCTTTACAAACAGCAGCAGTTCGATGGCCTTGTGCCAGTGACGGGGGGTATAGGCGCTCAGGTTATTTTCGTATTTCACCCCGAATCCGGTTTCATCCAAGTCGGTCAGCAGTTTATGTTGGTAATTCTGCACAAAAATCCTCCTTTTGGCCTCTTTTAAACCCTTAATATTTTGTTAATAATGTCAATATTTCCTAAACGGAAGTCAATTATACCACTTTTTCCCTGGCTGTCAAGGTGTTATAATACTCACACTTCAAGGGAAGCGAACCAAACGCCTACCTTGCAAGCTTCATACAAAGACAATTCACATGCGGTTGATCCGTGAATACAATAAGGAGGTATGTTAGTATGAAGAGCAATGTCAAGAACGCAATCAAGAACTACCTCGGGGTTGTACTCGAGGAGTACGGCAAAACGCTGTCTCATTCCTATTGGGTGTGATCCAGCAGATACGAAGAAGATGAAAGGGCTGTCCACCATTCGGCAGCCGTCTACCGTAAATTCGATTTTAGGAGGGAATTTATCATGGCTCTGAAGAATGCTATTAAGAACTATTTCAAGGAAGTTCTGGAGTGCTGCAGCAAGTATGATCCTGAGATGCGCTTCTAAGCAGCACATCTAATTGAATCAGCCGCGAAAGTCGTCTTCCGAAAGGCAGGCGGCTTTTTTCATATGACGGATCGAAAGGTTGTATGCACATTTCCTCATCCAGGCGCATAGGCTATGTCAGCAGAACCATTACCGTCAGGAGGTATGCTTATGCAGCCCATTCCCAATTCTCCCATGGATCTCAGCCAGCTGATGCGCCTGGCCCAGTCCCCCGCCGGACAGCAGCTGATTGCGGCTCTGCAAAAATCCGCCGGGCCGGAATTACAATCCGCCATGGAAAAAGCAGCCCTGGGGGACTATACCCAGGCCCAGAACGCCATTTCCCAATTCCTCTCCAACCCGGAGGCAAAGAAGCTGCTGCAGCAGCTGGAGGATGGCAAATGAGTGAAATGGAAGAGAAGCTGGGGTCCATTCTGAGCAATCCCCAGATGATGCAGCAAATCATGTCCATGGCCCAGGCCATGAGTCAATCACCGCCGCCGGAAAGCAGCCGGGAGGAGGCCCCAGCCCCTCCCCCGCCTTCCCAGGGGCTGGATCTGGGCGCTCTTCAGAAGCTGTCCGGACTCACCGGTCTGACTCGTCAGGCCGGTGTGGATCAGAATCAGCAGGCGCTGCTTCGGGCCCTGTCTCCCTACATAAGCCGGGATCGGATCCAAAAGCTGGAGCGGGCCATGCGGGCAGCCAAAATGGCCCGGATGGCCTCGGCTTTTCTCAATGCCAGAGGCCTGGATCTGCTGACAGGGAGGTGAACAGGCCATGTATAACCGCTATATTCCCCAGCCGGACGGAAGCTACCGCCGCAGTCAGATGCCGGATTCCGAGCAGGGGGCCCAAAGGCAAGGCCCCGGCCCGATGCCCCAGCGGCCCAGCGGCCCAAAGCCGGAGCCGCCGCCGGAGAGCAAGCCGCCTGCCTTCGGGCAGAACAGGCAGTCAAGCCCCAATCCCCGGCAGCAGCGGCAGAGCCGCCCTGCCCCGCCCCGGTCAAAGCGTCCGGCACCCCCGGAGCGGAAGGATTTCGGGATCGGAACTTTTCTTCGCCAGCTTCTGCCCAGGGATTTTGACGCCGAGGATCTTCTCATCGTGCTCATGCTGCTGCTCATGTCCGGCGACTGCGCGGAGGATCAGAATTTCGCCCTGCTGACCCTGGCCCTCTATTTATTTATGTAACGGGTTCGGACCGCGTTTTGTAAAAATCCGTTGTAAACTGTCGATTTTTGTGGTATACTAGCCGGAGCAATATCATGGGAGGTTCCGGCATGATCGCTGTGAAGTCAGAAAAAGGAAAAAGAAACGTCCTTCCCTGTGTGGTGCTCCTGCTGTTTTTGGCGGCGATCCTATGCCATTATCTGCTGGATCCCTGGGGCTTTTATTATTCGGTTTCCCGGGAGGAAGCCGCCCTGCGCAGTCAGGTGGTCGCCGCCGCCCAGGCCCATTTGGGAAAAAACGAGGCCGACGGCACCCACCGGTCTGTCATTGACCTGTATAACGCCCACAAGCCGCTGGCTGAGGACTATGCGGTTGCCTACACCGACAGCTGGTGCGCCGTCTTTGTCAGCGCCGTTGCCATTGAGCTGGGTCTGACCCGCATCATCCCCACGGAATGCAGCTGCCAGCGGCAGATCGCCCTGTTTGAGGATCTGGGCCGGTGGGAGGAATCCGACGGCTATATTCCTCTGCCCGGGGATATCATCTACTACGATTGGAATGAAAAAGCCTTGGGAGACTGCACCGGCTGGTCGGATCATGTGGGCATCGTGGTAGGCGTCAAATGGCCCTTTATCAAGGTGATCGAAGGGAACAAGGACGACAGTGTTTCCTACCGGATCCTGTGCATCAACCACATCCACATCCGGGGCTACGGCCTGCCGGACTACGCTTCCATAGCGGAAAATACGCCGTGAGTCACTTGGGCTCACGGCGTTGATGCTGGTATACAAGATTTTATTTTGCCACAAAGCCCACTTTCTTATAGACCTTTCGCAAAGTTTTTTCCGCCACATAACTGGCTTTTTCCGCGCCGGCCCGGTATACCCCTTCCAGGTAAGCCTTGTCCTTCATCAGGCGGACAGCCTCTTCCCGGATGGGCCGCAGGGTCTCCACCACCGCTTCGCCTACCGCGGGCTTGAACTTGCCGTAGCCCATGCCCGCAAACTCCGTCTGGATCTGCTCATAGGTCTTTCCGGTACAGGCGGAATAAATGGTCATCAGGTTGGACACGCCGGGCTTGTTTTCCCGGTCATACCGGACGCAGTTTTCCGTATCGGAGTCGGTAATGGCCCGCTTGAACTGGCGCATAATGGTCTCCGGGGTGTCCATCACCAGAACCCGGCCGGTGTCCTCATTTTCCGACTTGGACATTTTGGCGGTGGGATTGGTCAGACTCATGATCCGGGCGCCTACCTTGGGGACAAAGGCCTCCGGCAGCTTAAACACATCCCCGTAAATACCGTTGAACCGGCGGGCAATGGTGTGGCACAGCTCCACGTGCTGCTTCTGATCCTCGCCCACAGGCACATAGTCCGGCTGGTACAGCAGAATATCCGCCGCCATCAGGGCGGGATAGGTGAACAGGCCGCCGTTGATATTGTCCGCGTTCTTGGCGGACTTATCCTTAAACTGGGTCATCCGGGACAGCTCGCCGAACATGGCGTAGCAGTCCAGCACCCAGCCCAATTCCGCGTGCTGGTGGACATGACTCTGGATAAACAGGGTATTCTTCTCCGGATCCAGGCCGCAGGCAATGTACTGAGCCAGCTGCTCCAGGGTGCGCCGCCGCAGATCCGCCGGATTCTGCCGCACGGTAATGGCATGCAGATCCGCCATAAAATAAAAGCACTCATAGCTGTCCGCCCGCTCAGCCCAGTTTTTAATGGCCCCCAGGTAAGAACCCAAGGTCAGATCACCGGAGGGCTTGATGCCGGAAAGCATCCGTTTCTTCGGCGCGGTGGTTTCCATGATGCCGTCGTTCATTGTCAATCACGCTTCCTTATTCCAAACTATTAAAATTACTCTAAATGAGCAAATCTGAAAAATAAACAAAAGACACACCTTTTATGGTACAATGAGGAAGAACCACCAACCA
>CALWXR010000098.1 GCA_944385535.1 uncultured Oscillospiraceae bacterium | reverse complement strand
CTGAAAAAGATGCTCAAACCTATCACAAACACCATGCTCACCAACGCATTGAAAGAGCTGGAGGGGGATGGTCTGGTACACCGGGAGCAGTATAATGAGATCCCGCCCCGAGTAGAGTATTCCCTGACAGAAAAGGGAACGGATTTGCTGCCCATTTTCTACGCCATCTCCCAGTGGGGCATGAAATATATCCCTTGAGCAAGTGGCTTTCCAAGAGTTCTCCAAAACAACAAGAGACGCCGGAATGGTTTGACAATCGGTCAAATCATTCCGGCGTTTTTTAAAAGGAAACGGTACGCAAGTCGAGCTTGTCTGCCTCTGTAACCGGTCTTAAGGGACGGCAGGGCGTTCCTGCGGCAACAACGCCCGCGGGGATGTCCCGGGTCACCACGCTTCCAGCCCCAATGATGGAACCCTTCCCGATGGTGACTCCTCCGCATATCACAGCATTGGCACCAATCCACACATCCTCCTCCAAGGTAATAGGGGCCGATGTGGTAATCGTCTCTGCCCGCTGTTGGGCATCCATGGCGTGGCCCACACAACTGATACATACGCCGGGGGCAATAAAGGCGTTGGCCCCGATATGCACCGGGGAAGTATCCAGAATCACACAGTTATAATTGATAAACGCCAGTCCGTGAGTATGGATATTGAACCCATAATCGCAACGAAACCCAGGCATGACAAAGGTTTTCGGATCACATGTACCAAACAGCTTTTTCAAAATCTCTCTGCGCCGCTCCTCCTGCCCGGGCGGCAGCTGATTATACTCCCAGCACAGCTGCTCGGCATTTTTCTTCAGACTTTGAGGAAGATGAAAGTTATAGACGCTGTACGGAGTGCTGCTTGTCAAAAGTTCCATTGGTTCCATCGTTTGTTTCACATACCTTTCCTCTGCTAATGCTCATTTATGGTCAAATACTCAGAAATTCCAACAAATCGTTTTTCCATGCGGCAAAATCCCGCAACCCCAAATCATATAGGTTTCGTTCCGCATCCTCTTTCATGGAGTAAGTCCCCACGCGGATGGGCTCACTGGCAGCAAAGACAAAGGCAGTCCCATCCCGTTCCAGGGAAAACACATCCTTCCAATTTTCGTTGTACACTACATGGCGACGATCAATAGCATCCACAATGTTGGGGTAACTGCGGCAGGCCCGCCGATACAGCCTGCGCATACCCTGAGGCTTTCGTACATAGTCCCGGTTCTTGGAGAGAATGACCACCAGCTTATCACACCCCTGCTCCAGGGCGCGGCGAACCGGGATGGCATCGGTAAGGCCTCCGTCAAAGTAGGGCACTCCGTTGAGTTCCACCGGATGGCAAGCAACCGGGATGGCACTGGAGGCCATGATCAGGCGGTAATCGTCCTGCGCCATCATCTCCCGCCCATAGTACTCCGGCAATCCTGTCAGCGCGTTTGTGACCACAATCTCGTACTCCGCCGGGTTGTTCATCAGAGCGGGAAAATCCAGAGGATCTTCTCCTTCTTTGCGGGTCAATTCACCATAGATGTACTTCAATCCAAACAGATCTCCGGTTTTCAGCAGGCTTCTCAAACCGAAGTAATTCTGCGAATGAATATGCTCCGTAAAAAAACGAAGATTCCGGCCTCTTTGCCCCGCCAGATAGGAAGCCAGATTGCCAGATCCACCGGATACGCCAATGCAATAATCAAACGTAATCCCTTCGTCCAGAAAGGCATCCAGAATCCCAGCGTTATAGGCGCACTTCATCCCGCCGCCTTCCACCACCAATCCGATCTTTTTCTGCGTGTTCGTTGTCAACATCTCCTCATGGGGTAAAGTCCCGCTCTGCCTTCTGCTCCAGCTCGTCCAGCTTTTTACCGTACCGGTCTATGATGTCTTGCAGGGTGATGGTCTGCATTTTTTGTTCGGCAGCCTTCTGGATCTCCTGGTAAAAGTCCGCAATGCTCAGCTGCACATAGATCCCCACGCCACATTCCGGATTGGTATCAATATCCCAGTGAAGTAGGGGCTTATTGCCCTCAATTGCCCGGTAGACATCCAACACCGTGATCTCATCCGGGCGCCTGGTCAATTCCGCATTGGCCTGTCCCTGTGAGCTGGTAATCATGCCGGCACTCTTCAGCTTGGCCATTAGCTGCCGGATATAGGCCGGGTTCGTTTTTACACTTTCTGCGATCTTAGCACTTGTGATCCGCTGACCGGCTCCCATACTGAGAAAGGCCAATATATGAAGTGCGTCACTCAACTTGGTAGAGTATTTCATGGGCTCACCTCAAAAATTTTTAATTGCCTACTTGTAATTTATAAAATAACATGCTATGCTTGCAACATGTAATTATTATAATAACAGGTTGGAGGAATCATGTCAACTATGCTACTGAACCACAAAATATTCATTGATTCCGCCGTCCACCGCCAAAATGTGCAGGTCTTGGTAGACAAAATTAGTGGGGCCGATGCAATTTTGGTGGGCGCTGCGGCGGGTATGTCAGCTTCCTGCGGCTTCAACTTCTTCTATCAAAACGATGCGATATTTGAGCAATACTTGGGAGACTTCCACCGAAAATATGGATTTACCGGTGCCTTCAATGGATTTTACTACCGTTATCCGTCCCCGGAGGCCCACTGGGCCTTCCTTGCCCGAATGGGTTACATGGAGTATGAATGTCCCACAGGTCAGCCCTATTATGACCTGATGAAGCTGCTTCAGGATAGGAATTACCACATTATGACTACAAACCAAGACTTTCAGTTTACCCGCGTGGTATCAGAAGATAAGCTGAGCGCCATCCAAGGGGACTCCCGTTATTATCAGTGCAGCCGCCGCTGCCACGACGAGATCTACTGGAACAAAGAGATGGTTTATGAAATGAACGATGCAATTGATGAAAATCTCTGTATCCCGGCAGAATTGATCCCTCGGTGTCCCAAATGCGGTGCGGAAATGGAACCTTGGGTGCGAGGCTATACCTTTTTGGAGGGTAAGAAGTACAAGGAAGAATACAGAAAGATCAATGAGTTCCTGACTGCTAATCAGAATAAAAAAATCCTCTTCCTGGAGTTGGGGGTGGGGCGCATGACCCCCATGTTTATTCAGGAACCCTTTTGGAATCTGACCTATTCTCTCCCGCAGGCATATTACATCACCATCAACCCAAAAGACGCGCTCCTGCCCCAAGCGTTATCTCAAAAGGGTTGGGCCATCAAAGAGGATATTGCCGCTGTCTTGCAGGATGCGGCAGCACATATGTCCGGAAAGGAAGACTCATCATGTATGATCTAAGACCAGTCGCAGAGAAAATCCAAAAAGCGGATGCCATCTTGATTGGAGCCAGCAATGGCCTGTCCATGACTGAAGGACTGCACCTCTTTGCAGATAACCAGGCATTTGAGAATTTGTTCGGCGACTTTAAGGACAAGTACGGCCTTCGGTGCCTGCTGCATGGGATGGGAACCCGCTGGCCTTCAGAAGAAGTAAAATGGGCCTTCTGGAGCAGGCTCATCCACCACTACTGCGGACAGTATCAACCCACACAGGTCATGCAGGACTTGAAAGCCATTGTGGGCAACAGGGACTATTTCGTCCTTACCTCCAACGGAGAATGTCACTTTGAACGCAGCGGATTTGCACCGGAGAAGATTTATGAAATCGAGGGGACCTGGCTGACCATGCAATGCGCCCGCCCCTGCCATGATACCCTCTATCCCATTTTGGAGTTGGCAGAGCAGATGGCAGCTGCGGAACAGGATGGCAGAATCCCCTCTGATTTGGTGCCCCGGTGTCCCCGATGCGGCGGCCCCATGGAGGTTCATATGGCAGCAGGGCCGAATATGGTTCCGGACCACGGCGCCACGCAGAGATTCCAGAGTTTTCTGAACCAATATCACGAAAAAAAGCTGGTCGTGTTGGAGTTGGGGATCGGATGGCGCAATCAACTCATCAAAGCGCCTCTGATGCGTTTGGTGGATCAGGAGCCCAACGCCACCTATGTTACCATCAATCTGGGCGAGGTCTACATTGCAGACAGTATCAAACGCAAGTCATTTGGTCTGGACGGCTCGCTGGGCGAGATTTTATCCGCCCTTCGGGAGGCGGATCAACGATGAACATATCAGGAAAGGAGACACTAAATATGAAATTGGGAATTATTCGTTGTACGCAGACAGAGGACTATTGCCCCGGAAGTGGGGATTTTCAAACCATCCGTGAGCGGAAAGGCGCTTTTGCAGGTGTGGAGGATATTGAGCTGGTGGGTTTTATCAACTGCGGAGGCTGTCCCGGAAAGAAAGTAGTGCTGCGGGCGAACTCTCTGGTTAGCCAGGGGGCGGACACCATTGCGTTTGCCTCCTGTATCCAAAAGGGCACGCCCATCGGCTATCCCTGCCCCTTTGCCAAGCGGATGAAGGATCTGGTACAGAATGCCGTTGGCGACAAGGTTCAAATCCTGGACTATACCCACGACGCAGGACCGAAACAGGAATAAGTTTGCACCCGCACCTACCTGTGGTATGATAAATCAAACAGGAGGGTGATCCGATGCAAACCACTTCTTTGCCTCACGACCATGGACAGCCCATGGAGCAAGAACTGCAGAATATGCCCAGCGTGGAGAATTTTCAGACGCTGTCAGATATTTTTAAGCAGCTGGGGGACGGCAGTCGCCTGCGTATTTTCTGGCTGCTGTGCCACTGCGAGGAATGTGTGGTCAATCTCTCCGCCATGGTAGGGATGAGCAGTCCGGCGGTATCCCATCACCTCAAACTACTGAGAGCCGCCGGTTTGATTGTCAACCGCAGGGCGGGAAAAGAAGTATATTATACCGCGGCAAACACACAGCAGGCTCAGCTGCTCCATCACATGATTGAAGACTTAGTGGTAATTGCCTGCCCATCAAAGCAAAATTTGTGAGGAAGTTCGCATGAAACAACAGGAACCCACACATGTCACACAGCAATTACAGGATGTTCCGGCCGGAGGCCTGACAATCGTTCGCAATTCTCCATCCGGTCAGGAGTATGTCCTTCTAACCGGGCAATTTTCTGCAAAAACAGTTGGAAAAGGGAAAATAGAAGCCTACCATGTATTCCCCGGCGTCGACGCTTCCTACAACCTGCTGTCAGCTGCGGAAATCACCGTACACCACGCTGCTTCCTCCTCTGTTCTGGAGCTGTTCTACTGCCGTAACGGCCGTGTAGGCTGGAATATGCGGGGTGGCACAGCGGTCTATTTGGGTGCCGGAGATCTCACCGCTCACAGCTCCGCTTGCTGTGCGGACTCGGCCATGATGTTTCCGTTGGGCTATGCGGAGGGCATTTCTCTTTCCATCGATTTGCCGGTCCTGGACGCAAATTGCCCGGAAATTCTAAAAGAGTCCGGCTTGGATCTTCCAACCATACAAAGCACCTTTTGCGGTGAAAAACCGGTAGCTATCCCGGCCTGCCCGGAACTGGAAGGGATCTTTGCGCCCCTGTATTCAGCCCCCTCTTTCCGGCGCAGGGCTTACTTACAGCTCAAAATCCAGGAGTTGCTGCTCTATCTCTCGGATGTGGAGCCCGAAAAGCATGCACTGACGCAATACGGTTCTCAACAGACGGAACTGATCAAGGAAATCCACCGTCAGCTGACAGAACATTTGGATCAGCGGTTTACCATTGAGGCACTCTCCAAGCAATACCTCATCAACACCTCCACGCTGAAGGAAGTCTTTAAGACCGTATATGGCCTGCCCATTGCCACTTACATGAAAGAATACCGCATGGCACAGGCCATGAAACTGCTGAGAGAAACCAGGATTCCGATCTCCGAAATCGCAGATCGGGTGGGCTACGAAACCCAAGGGAAATTTTCAAAAGCATTCAAAGATGTGACACAGATACTCCCAACCGAGTATCGTCGTACCCAGGATTCCAATTGGAACGATTAAAACAGGCAAAAGATTTTAGCCACAACCGCTTGAAGGGCACCCCTTTTGCAAGGAGTGCCCTTCAAGCGGTTTTTTGTAATCTCGTTGATTGTTCAGATAATCTGATTGCCGGTAGACCAGACATGGTCCTTTTTCGCTGCAGCAATCGTGTTCTGGGCCATGACACCCACCAG
>CALWXR010000097.1 GCA_944385535.1 uncultured Oscillospiraceae bacterium | reverse complement strand
AGGGCATCTTGCAAGGTGGCTCAAATATTCGCTGTCATTTTCCGGGAATGTGGCTCAAGTACATATTAGCATTTACATCATTTAGGGGCAGGGGCTTCACTAAATGGAAAAGCGCTATTGACATACCTCTAAGCAACGAGTCACTGAATGCTCTTGCACAGCAGATATGCCTCCTCTAAGGCGAGATTGCCTGCAATTTTTCCAGCCTCGTTGACGCCGCCTGCAAAGACGGTCTTCACAAGGGTGGCTCTGTCAAAGCAGTCTACCCAGCCCTGCACGGCCTTGGTGGTACTTTCCACAGTTTCGGCTTCATCCTCAGCTGCTGTTGCCATGAGATACACTTGGGTAAAGACATAATCCGTGTTGTACAAAGGATTCGCACGATCCAGCATGGTTTTCAGTTGACCGCTGACGCTGTAATAGTAGACGGGCGTGGCAAACACCAGAATATCGGCATCGTGCATCTTTGCCACGATTTTTACTGCAACATCCTTGATGACACAGTATCCAAGCTTGAAGCAGGCCATGCAGCCCTTGCAGAAGCTGTACTGTTTTTTCACGCAGGATAATAGTTTCAACAGTATCTCCGGCTTCTGCGACACCCTTGGCAAAGCTGGCAGCCAGGGCTTCGGAGTTGCTTCCCTTTCTGGGGCTGGAGGATAAGATCAGAATTTCCTTGCTCATGGTAAGGAGTTTCCTTACATAACGGATGGTCCTATTATACTCCAAATCTGCGTGTTTTCAATATAGAAACAGGATGGCTACAAAAAACAGCATTATCGAGAAAAACCACACTACATAGAGATAAATCCATACCAATAACATGAAAATCCTGCAAAAAGGAAACTTTTTGCAGGATTTGGCGGAGGCTGTGAGATTCGAACTCACGGTGGGTTTCCCCATCACCAGTTTTCAAGGCTGGCTCCTTAAACCACTCGGACAAACCTCCGTATTTGGGGCGATATTCAATTTTCTTAGAAAAGCCGTTAGAATTGCCACGTATCAGAGAGCGTTACAACTTAAAAAGTGCTACAGCCCCAACGGATTTTCCTCTTGGAGGTTCCAAAACCCGGTCAGGATTTCAAGACTGGCTCCATAAACCGCTCGGACAAACCTCCGTATTTGGGACGATGTTTTTTAGAAAAGCCGTTAGAACTGCCGTATCGCCGGCACCGATTTTATGCCTTGCTCCATAATCTGCTCAAACATCTTTCCGTATGTCCTAAACTATACCATTTGCTATGGAAAAAGTCAAGGCTTTGAAAGAAGGACAAATTTTGACTGTGGAAGAAGAAAGCTTAACAGTACGGGTATTTTTTGAAAATATGGACATGTTTCAGAATGGAATGACATAGCTTTGCATGAGGTGATACATATGAGCTATCGGGTAAACTACGGAAGCACCGGACAGGCAAAGCGGGAGCGGGGAGAGGGTACGCCGGAAAATTCCCAGATTCCCACCTTGACACTGGGGATTCTGCTGGCCTTTTTGCTGCTGGTGAGCGGACTGTGGCCCCAGGGCAGGGCACTTTTGCAGAAGGTATTCTGGCCGGGAGACAGCGTGACAACAGCGGCGGCTTTGGAAGGCTTTGCTCTGGAGCTGCAAGCCGGGGTTCCTCTGGAGGACGCGGTGGAAGGGTTTTGCCGGGAGATCCTTCAGGAGGCAGGGTTTGGTTAAAATCGAAGCCTCCGCTTTCCTGCTGGCGGCGCTGCTTCTGCTGGCGCTCCCATTTCCCTGGGTGGCGGCGGCGCTTCTGGCTGGGGCAATCCATGAACTGTGGCATCTGGGGGCGGTTTTTCTGCTTGGGGGACGGGTCTTGGGGGTTCGTGTCGCTGCCGGAGGGGCGGTCATGGAGATAATCCCGATGCCCAGGGGAAAGGAGCTTCTATGCACGCTGGCGGGGCCGGTTGGTAGCTTCAGCCTGCTGCTGCTTTGCCGATGCTTCCCCAGATTGGCCATTTGTGCCGGGATCCAGGGCCTGTTTAATCTGCTGCCTATTTTTCCCCTGGATGGGGGAAGGGCGCTTCGGTGCTTTTTGGAGATGGCGGTCCCCCGGAAGGGAAAGCGGGTCGCGTCCTGGGCGGAAGGTGTCTGCCTTGCCGGGGTGCTGGCCCTGGGGGCGTGGATGGGGCTTTGGCTCAAGCTGGGCCTTGCTCCTGTGGCAGCTGCCTTGCTGCTGGTGGCGAAGGCAATAAAAATTCCTTGCAAATATGCCGGTTTCAGGGTACAATAGGCATAACTATGTTTAAATTGAGGTATTACCTATGACCGAACTGAAACAGCGCATTCTTCCTGCGGTGCAGAAGCCTGCCAGGTACACCGGCGGAGAATGGGGCGAGATCAAAAAGGACTTAAAGGACGTCCGGGTTCGGGTGGCCTTCTGCTTCCCGGATACTTATGAGATCGGTATGTCCAATCTTGGCATGCGGATCCTTTACGGCGTAATGAATGAAATGGAGGGCGTCTGGTGTGAACGGGTGTTTGCCCCTTGGGGGGATATGGAAGCGGCCATGCGGCAGCATAGGCTTCCCCTGTGGGCGCTGGAAAGCCAGGATCCGATTCATAGCTTTGACATGATCGCCTTTACCATCGGGTATGAAATGTCCTACTCCAACATTGTGAATATGCTAAATCTGGCCGGGGTGCCTATTCGCTCCCGGGATCGGCAGGGGCTGAAGAATCTGGTCTTTGCCGGCGGCGTTTGCGCCTTTAACCCGGAACCTCTGGCGGAGTTCATCGACTTCTTCTCCCTGGGGGAAGGGGAAGAGATCACCGTGGAGATTGTTTCGCTGTACGATAAGGCCAAGGCGGAGGGCTGGAGCAAGGAAGCGTTCCTTCGGGAGGCTGCCAAGATTCCCGGGGTGTACGTGCCGGGTTTTTACCGCCATGAATACAACCCTGACGGAACCCTGGCAGCCATCGTTCCTGTGGAAGGGGCCCCAAAAACTGTGACCAAGCGGATCGTGGAGAATCTGGACAAGGCTTATTTTCCAACAAAAATGATCGTGCCCTCCACCGAGATCGTCCATGACCGAGCCAATTTGGAAGTGTTCCGGGGCTGCATCCGGGGGTGCCGGTTCTGTCAGGCGGGCTTCTCCTGCCGCCCGGTGCGGAAGAAAAGTCCCCAGGTGCTGTACCGTCAGGCGGTGGAGACCCTGACCCACTCAGGCAGCAATGAGATCAATGTCTCCAGCCTGTCCACCTCCGACTACCGGGGATTGAAGGAACTGACGGACATGCTGATCCCTTACTGCGAAAGCCACAGGGTCAACCTGTCGGTGCCCTCCCTGCGGGCAGACAACTTCTCCCGGGAGCTGATGGAGCGTTTGCAAACCGTGCGCAAAAGCGGGCTGACCTTTGCCCCGGAAGCGGGAACCCAGAGGCTTCGGGATGTGATCAATAAAAATCTGACGGAAGAGGAGATCCTGAATACCTGCGCCAATGCCTTTGCCGGAGGATGGAGCAATGTAAAGCTTTACTTCATGCTGGGCCTGCCTACGGAGACAGACGAGGATGTGCTGGGCATTGCGGAACTTGTGTACAAAGTGATCCAAACCTGGAAAGAGCACGCCGTGAATAAGAAGCGTGGTCTGCGGGTACATGTTGCCACCGCCTACTTTGTGCCCAAACCCCACACACCCTTCCAGTGGGAAAAGCAGATTACCCCCCAGGAGTATCTGCGCCGGTGTAAGCTCCTCAAATCCCACTTCTATTCCAGATCCATTACCTATGATTACCACGGCCCGGACTTAAGCCGCTTAGAAGCGGTGTTTGCCCGGGGAGACCGGCGGTTAGGTCCGGTGATCGAAGCGGCGGTGGGTAACGGCGCCCGTCTGGACGGCTGGGACGAGTATTTCAATTATTCCAAATGGTACGACGCCTTCCGGCAGTGCGGGGTGGACGAGGACTTCTACACCACCCGGGGCTATGGCGAGGAGGAGATCCTTCCCTGGGATACCATTGACGTAGGCGTCAGCAAGGCGTTCCTGAAGCGGGAACGCCGACGGGCTTACGAAGGAACCATCACTCCGGACTGCCGCCATGGCTGCGCCGGATGCGGCGCCAACACCTTGCTGAAGGAGGTGGGCTGTGATGATTAGAGCCCTGTTCGAAAAAACGGGAAACGCCATCTACATTTCCCACCTGGATCTGATGCGGCTGTTTCAGCGGGCTTTTCAGCGGGCCGGGCTGCCCCTGACCCATACCCAGGGCTTCAATCCCAGGCCTTCCGTATCCATTGCCCTGCCTCTGAGCCTGGGGGTGGAGAGCCGGTGTGAGCTGCTGGACTTTGATCTGGCGGCAGGAAGCTTTACAGATGATGAGATCCTGGCCCGGCTCAATCAGACTCTGGCAGAGGGCGTCCGGGTGCTTCAGGTTTATCGGGACGGGAGAAAGATCCGGGAGCTTGCCCTGCTGGACTGCCAGGTCACGTTGGAATATGACGCCGGGATCCCGGAAAACGCAGTGGAGAAAATCACTGATTTGTTTGCCCGGGATGATGTGATTGTGGAAAAGAAGGGGAAGAACGGCCCGATGGAGCAGAACATCCTTCCCATGATTCGAAGATTGTCTATAGGGGCAGGGGAGGAAAACTGCCTGGAATTGCGGGCCAGGATTTGCTGCCAGAACCCCACCTTAAATCCCGCGCTTTTGGCGGCTGCCATAGAGCGTTACTTGCCGGAATTCAAACCGGACTTTGTCCGTATCCGCCGGGAAGAGATCTATGATGCCAAAGAAACCATTTTCAGATAAGGAGAACAGAATATGGAAGAACTGATGTTGGAAGAGTGCCCCATTTGCCGGGGGGCCGGTACGATCATGCACGAAGGCGGCTGGAGCGTCCAGGTGGAGTGCTGCGATTGCAGCGCCCATACGGTGTATGTGGAGTATAAGGACGAGAAGGAAAAGGCAGAAGCGGAAAAGGCCGTAGTCCACCTGTGGAATATCGGCAAGGTGATTACCAGCGAGCGTGGTGAATAAGCGCATGGAGCAAGCACTGCGGTCTCGAATCGACCAAATCAGCCGGGAAATTCCGGATAGTATCGCGGACAGGATGTGCTTTCAGCTGGTGGACTGGGACGAGGAAAAAAGGGATTATACGTTTGCTTGTCGCACCCAGGTGTGGATGCGCAATTTTGCCGGCACCCTCCACGGCGGCATGTGTGCTACGATTTTGGACCAGGCCATGGGATTCGTCGCCAGCTGCTTAAAGCCCGGCCCAGGCATCGCGCCTACGGTGCAGATGGAGGTAAACTACCACCGTCCCCTGATCCCCGGGGAAGAGGTGCTGGTGAAGGTGCATGTGGTTTCGGTTACCAGAAGCCTGATGAACCTGACAGCGGAGGCAATGCGCCTGACAAGCCCGGATAAAGTCTGCCTGTCCGGCTCTGGAATCTTCTTTTACAAACCCGCGGAGGATCACGTAGCCAATTTATGAACAGATCTCTGCCCGGCCACCGGCCGGGCAAAAATTTTTTCTGAAATTTGAAAAAAAAGCTTGCATTTTCCTTTAAGGTGTGTTAATATATCGAAGTCGCCGAGAGCGGCGCAAAACAATATCCGGGTGTGGCGAAGTTTGGTATCGCGCTTGAATGGGGTTCAAGAGGCCTCGAGTTCGAATCTCGACACTCGGACCATTATTGGAAGACACTTTAGATATAACTCTTAAAAGGTTAGATCTAAAGTGTTTTTCTTTGCTTTTCTGCGGGTTTTGAGTGCAAAATAATTTGGAATTTTTGGGTAAAATGTTAACACGATTTTCGTGCATTTCATAGATATTTTCGCCCATTTAAAAGATATCTCTCGGGTTTGGCCCGAGTTTGAACCAGTTTGGCAAGGACGGGCCGCACTCTCTTGAGATTTCCAGGGGAATTTTCAAGAAGGTGCGTTCTTTTTTTAGAAGTTTTCAGAAAGTTATCAATTGAATCAGAAAAAATTAGCCGGAATTTTTCGGAGCAGTTCGCTCTGAGAAATTCCGGCTTTTTTTATTTTCAGTCTGGGTGATGAAATCCAGTACTCAAGAAAGGTCGTGATATTATGTCCGAGGAAAAAGAGAACAAGAAGAGAAAGTACCGGTATATTCAGCAGGGGAGGCACTACTCCAACCCACCGCCTCCCGTGGAACCGCCGGTCTGCATGCGTTCTCCGCTCTGCAAAGGCTGCCCCTTTCCAGGCAACGGCTTTATTTGCTGGAGCGAAGATGGGACGTGTATGCGCACAAGACTTCAAAAAACGAAAGGAGGAGCATCCTATGAATAAACCTAAATTACAATTTCGGAAGGAGGGGAAAGTATGAGCGTTCAAGAAATAACAACCGACCAGCTGCGCCGTATGGAAGGAAAGGAAGGGTTAATTCTCCAGGGATGCGGCGGATCACTTCTGGATTGGCAAAATGGCATCAATAACCTGCTGACGGAGGCAAGAATTCTGAAGAATGGCAC
>CALWXR010000096.1 GCA_944385535.1 uncultured Oscillospiraceae bacterium | reverse complement strand
TAGAAAATAGCTGTATTGTGTTGCTACTGTACAGTTATTGGACTATAAGCTGAGCCTGCGCGAATAATTCAGGATAAGGATTGACAAAATCCACCTGCTGTGCTATTATGTTCAAGCGCTGAGGAAAACTCGGAAAGCGAATATGGGCGAGTGGTGGAATTGGTAGACTCGCTAGATTCAGGTTCTAGTGTTCACTGCGGACGTGCGGGTTCAAGTCCCGCCTCGCCCACCAAAAATCGACAAGCACTGTTAGCGGCTTGTCGATTTTTTATATTTCAGTAAAAGTAGGAGACGGTTTTTGAAAAGGGCTATCACAGAAACAGCGGTATAACCCCGTCCGCAATACCACGGGCAATATCCTCGGCCTTTTTGGCGGTTAAAAATCGGCAGCATCCGGATCCCGGGAACTGCCTGCACAGCCCTCCAGTTTATTGATCAAATCCATATCCGCCTCATCCAATTGGAAGTCAAATACCTTTGCGTTTTCCAGAATGCGGGCAGGGGTGACGGACTTGGGAAGGGGAAGATAACCCCTTTGCAGACTCCACCGGATACAGATTTGGGCGATGGATCTTCCGTATTTTTCTGAGAGATGCTTCATTTCCGGCACTTGGAATACCTTGCCGGTACCCAAGGGGCTGTAAGCTTCCAGCAGAATGCGATTGGAGCGGCAATAGTCTACCAGAGCCTCCTGAGTACAGCCGGGGCACAGCCGGATCTGATTGACCATAGGCGCGATGGTGGCAGTCTCCATCAAGGCGTCAATGTGATGCTGCCAAAAGTTGCTGACACCAATTGCACGGATGCGTCCATCCCGGTATAATTCTTCAAACGCTTTCCAGCTGCCGGCGTTGGCTTCTTGCCAGTTGTCACGGAACGCGATGGGATTCGGCCAGTGGATCAGAAACAGATCCAGATAATCCAGATCCAAATCTTCCATGGTCTTTGCAAAGGCTTCGCCGTATCCGTGGTGGCTATTGACAAGCTTGGAGGTAATAAACAGTTCTGTACGGGGAACGCCGCTCTCCTTTATTGCAATGCCAACGCTTCTTTCGTTCCCGTATCCTTCCGCTGTGTCAATGTGACGGTATCCTGCTTCGATGGCATGAAGTACCGAGGATACGCAGGTATCCCCATCCGGTGTTTGCCAGGTGCCGAAGCCTATGCACGGTATGGGTATGCCATTGGCAAGGCGGTAGCAGTCGTTCAGTGATTTCCTTGGGCATTCCTCCTTTGATTGGCGTGAGCATTCACTTCAATTATAGGGTGTACGGATTGTGTTTTCAAGAGCCTATCCTGAAAAACAATGGCATAGGTGTACAAGGGGATCCCCAAAAAATAGAATTCTTTGAAAAAACACTTGATTTTCCTTGAAAGCCATGGTATAATAAATCGGTCTGAAATCAAGGTGAGTCCTCTGCGGCCTTTGCGCGCGCATGAACGCCTAATATTTAAGGAGGACAATAGAATGGATTTGGTTAAGGCTCTCAACAGCCAGTACATGAAGGAAGAGCTGCCCGAAGTCCGGGTAGGCGACACCGTTCGTGTGCATGTACGCATCAAGGAAGGCTCTCGTGAGCGTATTCAGGTGTTTGAAGGCACCGTGATCGCCCGTAAGCACGGTGGCATCGGTGAAACCATCACTGTTCGCCGCATTTCTTACGGCGTTGGCTGCGAGAAGGTTTTCCCCCTGCATTCTCCCAATGTTGCCATGATCGAGACTGTCCGCAAGGGCAAGGTTCGCCGCGCAAAGCTGTATTATCTGCGCGATCGTTCCGGCAAGGCCGCGAAGGTCAAGGAGAAGGTCTAATCCCGAATGCAATAAAAAAAGAGGGCTTTGCCCTCTTTTTTTATTTTCAAATGAAGTAATTCCATTTCTCGGGCTGGATTTTTCACACTTTGTTATAGAAAATCCGTGTATAATGTGGTATACTCACTGGTAAGAAAATCCACCTCGTAGTGAATTACGATGGCGTTTCTGCCGTCTTGTTAGGAGGAAGCCCTATGGCTGCTGAAGAAGAAAAGAACAGGAAACCAAAGGAAAAAAAGCTGAGTTGGCAGCAAAATGCCGTGCTGTATCTTCATGATCTGGTATACCTGATGGTGATAATTCTGCTTACGTTTCTTTTGGTTTTTCGGATCATTGTGGTTTCCGGCGACAGTATGAAAATGACTTTGCTGGACGGAGATTATTTGCTTCTGCTGAGCAATACGTTTTATCACGAGCCGAAGCGCGGAGATATTGTGGTAATCAGCAAAAAGACCTACGATGATGGCGCGCCCATTGTGAAGCGGGTCATTGCTACGGAAGGCCAAACGGTAGACATCGACTTTGCCAACGGGATTGTATATGTAGATGGTTTGGCATTGGAAGAGACATATATCAACTCCCTTACAACGGTGGACGAAGGGACAGCGTTTCCACTGACAGTGAAGGAAGGCTGCCTGTTTGTTATGGGGGACAACCGCGGTGTTTCCAAAGACAGCCGTGATCCGGAGATCGGACAAATCGACAAGCGGGAAGTTTTGGGGAAAGCCATTTTTCTCATGCTCCCAGGAACGGATCATGGATATGCGGCGAGAGATTTCAGCAGAATCGGAGCGGTGCAATGATGGATCAAGAAAAAATGAACATACAGTGGTACCCTGGTCACATGACCAAAACCCGCCGTCAGATAGAAGCGGACTTAAAACAGGTGGACGCAGTGTGTGAGATCGTAGACGCGCGGATCCCTATGTCCAGCCGAAATCCGGATATTGACGCCATCTGCGGAAGCAAACCCAGGATCCTGGTGCTGAATCGGATGGATTTGGCGGATCCTGCCGCTACCAAAAAATGGGCGGCCTGGTTTCAATCCAAAGGGATGGCCGTGATCGCTACGGACTGCAAGACCAGGAAGGGGATCGGGGACTTTATTCCTGCCGCAAGGATTGCCTGCAATGAAAAGCTGGAGCGGGATGCCAAGCGAGGCATGAATCGCCCCCTCCGGGTCATGGTGGTTGGGATCCCCAATGTGGGAAAATCCACTTTGATCAACCAGATCTCCGGGAGGAAAGGCGCGAAAGCGGAAAACCGTCCCGGCGTTACCCGTGGGAAACAATGGGTCACAGTGGACGCGGGACTGCAGCTTTTGGATACCCCCGGCATTCTGTGGCCGAAATTTGAGGATCCCAATGTGGGTATGATGCTGGCCTACACAGGCGCGGTAAAGGAAGGGGTCATTGACATTGAAGAACTGGCGTGCCGCCTGATGGAACTGCTGCACCGGTTTTATCCCCAGACGCTGCTGGAGCGTTACAAGGTGGAAGCGCCCTTGGGGACGCCCGGCTGGGAACTGGTTGAGGCCGCCGGAAGAAAAAGAGGATACCTGGTTTCCGGAGGCGCGGTGAACACCGAACGAATGTCCAAGGTTCTGCTGGATGAATTCCGAAGCGGGAAATTGGGTAAATTTACCTTGGAAATGCCGGAGGAAACGGTATGAGCAATGTGAATATGTGGGCCATAGAAGACGGGTTTTACGAACAAGGCACAGCTGTGATCTGCGGTGTGGATGAAGCCGGACGGGGGCCCTTGGCGGGGCCGGTCTGCGCGGCTGCTGTGATTTTGCCGCCCCATTTGGAGATCCCCGGTTTGACTGACAGCAAGAAGCTGACCGATAAAAAACGTCGGGAACTGTTTCCGCTGATCCGGGAACATGCCCTTGCGTTTGGAATTGGCTTGGCGTCGGCTCAGGAAATCGACGAGATCAATATTTTACAGGCTACCTTCCTGGCTATGGAACGAGCGTTGAAGCAGCTGAGCGTAAGACCCGATCTGGCGCTGATCGACGGCAACCGGGAAAAGGACTTTGGCATTCCTGTAAAAACAGTGGTAAAGGGCGATGGTTTAAGCATGAACATCGCGGCGGCTTCTGTGCTGGCAAAGGTCACCCGGGATGATTTGATGCTGGAACTGGCTCAGACATATCCCGCCTATGGATTTGATATTCACAAAGGATACGGCACCAAGGCCCATTATGAAGCCTTGCGGGAGCATGGGCCTTGTCCCATCCACCGCAATTCGTTCCTGAAAAAATTCTATGGGCAGAAATAATGTTACAGGCGCCTGGGGAGAAGCGCTGGCGGCGGAGTATCTGAGAAAAAAGCGATATACCCTGGTGGCCAGGGGATACCGCTGCCGTTTTGGCGAGATCGATTTGATTGTACAAAACAAGCGCTACTTGGCCTTTGTGGAGGTGAAGCTTCGCAAATCGGCCGGCTTTGCCCAGGCGCTGGAATATGTGGATAGACGAAAGCAGGATCGGATCCGCAGAACGGCGTCTATCTATTTGGCAGAGAATCCTACTGCTTTACAACCAAGATTTGATGTGATCGAAATCTACGCGCCGGAAGGGATTGAAACTAAGCGGCCCGAGATCCGGCATTTGGAGGATGCGTTTCAATGAATTTTCCTGTATTTGATCTGCACTGTGACACCGCTTTGGCTTTGCTTGGTCAGAATATGAATCAGGCCGGAAGCCTTCGCCGCAATGGCGGTCATATTGATTTGCAGAGAGCGTCTCAGCTGGGGGGCTATGCCCAGTGCTTCGCGTGCTTTACAACGCCTGGAATCGAGGACGAATATGGGATCTCACCGGTTGTTGCTTTTGAGCGGGAGTTGGCTACCATTCAGCGGGAAGTGGATCAGAATAAGGATCTGATCGCCATTGCGTATTCGCCCAGGGATGTTGAAGAAAACAAACAAAAGGGGAAGATGTCCGCGATTCTAACCCTGGAGGGCGCCGCCGGTATTGGTTATGATCCGGAATTGCTGGAAAGCCTTTGGCAGATCGGCTTCCGGATCTCCAGTCTGGGGTGGAATGAGAAGAACCCTCTGACCGGCTCCCACGAAACCGGCGGAGGACTGACAGACCAGGGGCGAGCATTTGTCCGGGAGGCCCAGCGGCTTGGAATGTTGATCGATGTCAGCCATATCAGCGATGAGGGATTCTGGGATATCATGGACATTACTCAGGGGCCCATTGTGGCGACCCATTCCAACAGCCGGGCTGTTTGGAGCCACAGCAGAAACCTGACGGATGATATGTTCCGGGCAATCGTTTCTACCGGCGGCGTGACGGGATATAATGCTTGTGACGAGTTTACCGGAGAGAAGCCCACTCTGGATACCATGTGTGACCATATCCTCCATTTCTTGGAGCTGGATCCCACCGGGAAGCACATTGCCTTGGGCGGAGATCTGGATGGGATCGACAGAATGCCTGCCGGATTTGAGGGCGTACAAAGCTGGCCGACCCTGGCCCAGCAGCTGCTCCGGCGTGGACTGGAAGAAAAAACGGTGATGGATATTTTCTGGAACAATGCCATTGGAGTGATGGAATGTGCTGTATGTAACCACGCGAAATAGCCGGGATGCTTATACCGCTCAACGGGCGCTGCGGGAGGATCGGGGCCCGGACGGAGGACTGTATCTTCCTTTTCGGGAGCCTGTATTTTCTCCAAGCAGGCTCCGGGAACTGTTCCATATGAACGCAAATGCCGTTATCGCCGAGATACTGAATCTTCTGTTCAACGCAAAGCTGAGTCAATGGGATATCGATTTTTGTATAGGGCGGCATCCTGTCCGCTTGGCGGAGCTTTCTCCCAAAATCATAATGGCCGAAAGCTGGCACAATCCGCAGGGGCGCTTTTCCTGGATGGCCAGCCGCCTGTCGGAACTGATCCGCCAACAAGAAGGCGAGGTTCTCAGTGACTGGGCAGAAGTGGGCGCGCGCATTGCTGTTTTGTTTGGCGTTTTTGGAGAACTGGTTCGTAACGGACTGGCTGCTTTGGACAAACCAGTGGATATTTGCGTGGTATCCGGCAGCTTTTCCGCGCCCATGAGCGCTTGGTACGCAAGAAAATGGGGCCTGCCAATTGAAAACATTATTATCTGCTGCAACGAAAACAATACGCCCTGGGAGCTTCTTCACCATGGTCAATTCCGCACGGATACCGTAGCAGTCCCGACCTCTACGCCGGATGGGGACGTCTCTTTGCCTGCCGGCCTGGAGCGCTTGGTCTATGGAGCGGGAGGCATTCAGGAAACGGAAAAGTATTTGGAAAGCTGCCGCCACGGCGGCGTATATTCTCCCAGCGACCTGGTGCTGTCCCGGATGCGAAAGGGGATGTATGTGGGTGTGGTGGGTACGCGAAGGGCAGCGCGCATCATTTACAGCATCTACAGCTCCAACGGCTATATTCTGTCTCCTTACGGAGCCCTGTGCTGGGGCGGAATGCTGGATTATCGGGCGCAAACCGGCCAGCGCCGCTATGCCGTGATTCTTGCGGAAACCAGCCCGGCTTGTTATGCCGGTACGGTAGCAGAAGCATTGGGGATTCCTGAGAAGGAATTGAATCGATATTTATAAAGAGCTTTAGCTAGGAACTTGTAAAAGTCTCTAAACGCCGGGCAACAGGAAACGGAAAACCATACCCCAAAAGGAAAACACCTAAGT
>CALWXR010000095.1 GCA_944385535.1 uncultured Oscillospiraceae bacterium | reverse complement strand
ATATGCTTATCTGGTTAACTCAGCTTCCGCAAAAAACCAGGTTTTCTATCAGAAAGTATGATGCAAATGGGGGAAAGGTTTGGCGCATCCCTCGTCCGAGTGCTCCCCTACCCTGCCGGGGGCCTTCCTTTCTTGTCTCGGCAAGAAAGGAAGCAAAGAAGCCGACCGGGGAGGCGCTGAACGCTGGCCAGCTCCCGCGCCAGAGCCGCCCTCCCCGGACCCCTCCCGGCGCGCACTTGGTAGGTGCCGGTATACCCTTTCACCGCTGAATGGGTACGGTGCCCGAATCGGTACACAGCATCCCAATCACTGCCCAGACTTAAGCCTGTAATTTTTCAGGGAAGCCCGGAGGAATCAACGAACATTCCTCTCTCACCGGCACTGGCAGGGCCTTTGCTGAACCAAGTCGATAAGCATAATGCACAATTTCGGAATTGCACTGGAGCGGGAACTCCCAAGGCTCCAAAAGTGTAAAGGGAGCTGGCCCGTAGGGTCTAAGGGATTGTGCAGTAAAATGCTGCGAATTCGCCCCCACTTCGGCGAAAAGGGAAGCGCCCCGCCGCGTCAATCCCCCAGTCACGGCTTCGCCGTGACAGCTCGCTACGGCGAGCCCGATCGCGGCTCTGACTGCCCACTTACGCTGTCATTCACTACCGCGACTGCGCTTCGCTTACCCTTTACACAAGGGGGCCTTTGGCTGCTTCCTTTATCTGCAATTTGTACATAACCTGAATCTGCTCATTTAGAGCTGTATGAAAATGATTCGGCTTAATAGGCTACGCCCCAGTAGATCATCTTGCTGGCGGGTTTGCCGCAGCAAGGGCATTTGTCGTCCAGCTTTTCCTGGTCAAAGGGAATGCAGCGGGAGGACATGCCGGCCACTTCCTTCATCTTCAGCTCGCATTCCAGGCTGCCGCACCACATGGTCTTGACGAAGCCGCCGTTCTTCTCCTGGAGATCCTTGGCTTCCTCCAGGGAGTGGGCCTCGTAGATGTGCTCGTCCAGGTTCTTCTTGGCCTTGGCGAACATCCCCTGATGAACCAGCTCCAGCTGCTCCTGAACCGCCTGCTCCAGCTGCTCCAGCTTGACCGCGGTCTTTTCCCCGTCGTTCCGGCGAACCAGAACGCACTGGCCGTTCTCCAGATCCCGGGGGCCGCACTCTACCCGCAGGGGCACGCCCTTCATCTCGTACTCGGCGCACTTCCAGCCCATGGAGTTGTCGGAGTCGTCCAGCTTCACCCGGAAGCCGGCGTTGACCAGCCGTTCCTTCAGGCCGCTGGCGGCTTCCAGAACGCCTGCCTTATGCTGGGCAATGGGCAGCACCACCACCTGGATAGGGGCCACCTTGGGAGGCAGCACCAGGCCGTTGTTGTCGCCATGGGTCATGATGATGCCGCCGATGAGCCGGGTGGATACGCCCCAAGAGGTTTGATGGGGGTTGACCCGCTGGTTGTTCTGATCGGTAAAGGTGATGTCAAAGGCCTTGGCGAAGCCGTCGCCGAAGTAGTGGGAGGTACCGGCCTGGAGGGCCTTCCGGTCGTGCATCATGCACTCGATGGTGTAGGTGGCCTCCGCCCCGTTGAACTTCTCCTTGTCGGTCTTTTGGCCCCGGGTCACCGGCATAGCCAGCACGTTTTCACAGAAGTCGGCATACACGTTCAGCATCTGCTCGGTGAAGGCCTTGGCCTCCTGGGCGGTGGCGTGCATGGTGTGGCCCTCCTGCCACAGAAATTCCCGGTGACGCAGGAAGGGGCGGGAGGTTTTCTCCCAGCGCAGCACGCTGCACCACTGGTTATACTTCATGGGAAGATCCCGGTGGGACTGGATCACCTGAGCAAAGTGCTCGCAAAACAGGGTCTCAGAGGTGGGACGGATGCAGTAGCGCTCCTCCAGCTTCTCACTGCCGCCCATGGTCACCCAGGCGCACTCGGGGGCAAAGCCTTCCACATGATCCTTCTCCTTCTGCAGCAGGCTTTCCGGGATCAGCATGGGCATGTACACATTCTCCACGCCCACCTTCTTGAACTCCTTGTCCATGATGTTCTGGATGTTCTCCCAAATGGCATAGCCATAGGGACGGTAGACAAACATGCCCTTAATGGAGGAATAGTCGATGAGCTGCGCCTTCTTGCACACATCGGTAAACCACTGGGCAAAGTCCACCTCCATATCGGTGATCTGCTCAACCTTTTTTTCTTTCGCCATATATTTTCATCCTCTCAGGCTTTCATAATTCGCTCAGTACATTATACCATCATTGTCAAGAGGTGTACAGAGAAAAGGAAACATTTCCGTTGAGAAAACAGGATTGTAATTCCCCGGAAAATCTGGTATAGTGGGTTCATAGAAGAAATGAAAACACGGAGGTACCCAATGAAATCCATCCGGGAAATATACAAGATCGGCAAAGGCCCCTCTTCTTCCCACACCATGGGCCCGGAGCGGGCTGCCCAGTATTTTAAGGCCGGTCATCCGGAAGCCGAGGGCTTTCAGGTGATCTTATACGGCTCTCTCAGCAAAACCGGCGTGGGCCACGGCACCGACCGGGTGCTCCGGGAGGTGCTTTCTCCCCTGCCCACCCAGATCATTTTCTCCGAAGAGGCCCTGCCCGCCTCCGCGCACCCCAACACCATGGACTTTATCGCCATAGCCGGCGGCGAAGAAACCGATCGGATCCGCTTTGCATCCATCGGCGGCGGAGACATTCGGATTGCCGGGCAGGCGGACGGAAAAAGCGAGGAGGTTTATATCGAGCACTCCTTCGCCGAAATCGCCGACTTCTGCAAGTGGCGCTATATCCACACCCTTTCAGACTATGTGGAGCTGAACGAAGGGCCGGAGATCTGGGACTTCCTGATGGAGGTCTGGCAGGCCATGAAAAACGCCATTGACGAAGGATTGTCCAAAACCGGCGTGCTTCCCGGGGGGCTGAACGTCCAGCGGAAGGCCAAATATCTGTACGAGCAGAAGCCCTGTAACGACGAGCCGGGGCTGGTGGAATTTCAGAAGATCGCCGCCTACGCCTACGCGGTGGCGGAACAGAATGCGGATAACGGCACCGTGGTCACCGCCCCTACCTGCGGAGCCTGCGGCGTACTGCCCGCGGTGCTGAAATACGCCCAGGTGACCAAGGGCTTTTCTGACGAGAAGATCTGCCGGGCCCTGGCCACCGCCGGGATCATCGGCAACCTGACCAAGACCAACGCCTCTATCTCCGGGGCGGAGTGCGGCTGTCAGGCGGAGATCGGCACCGCCTGCTCCATGGCCGCCGCCGCTCTGGCGGAGCTGTATGAGCAAAATCTGGATCAGGTGGAGTACGCCGCGGAAGTGGCCATGGAGCACCATCTGGGCCTGACCTGCGACCCCATCTGCGGGCTGGTGCAGATTCCCTGCATCGAGCGCAACGCGGTGGCCGCCATGCGGGCTATGAACGCCTGCAACCTAAGCTACTTCCTCACCGGCTCCCGAAATATCAGCTACGACATGGTCTGCCGGGCCATGAAGGAGACCGGGGAAAACCTGAACCACCGCTTCCGGGAGACCAGCGAGGGCGGCCTGGCCAAGCTCTACGACCGGCGGAACACCCGCCGCCGGAGTTAACACGCCCAACGTCTTGGATGCGTACGCAATCGTCTCCGGACTGCGGCCCTTGTTTGTAAGCTTCTACGCAGAAACTTGCTTTCACGACAATTTGCCCATGGAAGCCTTTTGGTTTCCATGGGCATTTGTTATTTCTTTCTTGCCACCACCACAAACCGGCCGTTGTCCGTGTGGTAGGCGCAGGTCACCAGGGTAATCAGCTGATCCCCATATTCCGCGGTGACGCCGGTATCGTAGAGGGCTTTTTCCCGGTAATTCTCCAGGGCGTTGTTAAAATCCGCCTCATCTTCCGCATTGATGAACTGGTAGAACTTAAAGCAGGTGTCCGTCTTTTTATAAACCCGGTCGTAAAAGGCGGCCAGCACCTCGTATTCCCCCTCTTCGTAAAGGGTGTCAAAACGAATGGTGGGATGAGCCTGCCAGAAGTTCTTCTGCTCGTACTTGATCAGATCCCGGAACATGGTTCCATTGGTCATGTTGTGGGCGTAGATGATGATGTTGTCGCTGTTTAGGTCGCAGGCGTCCTCCAGGAAGGGGGTGCCCCCATAGCTGTATTCCTGCTGGAAGCTGAGATGCAGGTATTTTTCCGGCTCTTCCGGGGTGTACATCACCGGATAGTCGATTTTGGTATCTTCGATGGTGATCCAGCCGAACAGATCCGGGTTTTCCTCAGAAAGCTCCCGATACTTTTCCAGCACCGGCGGCTGGGTGGGGGCCGTGGAGGGCTCTGTGGCGGCCTGTGTTTCCGGAGCTGTCTCCGGGAGGGTGGTCTGCTCTATAGTGGTCTGAGCCGTTGTGTCGGCGGCGTGGACCCGCTGGGCCAGCTCCCGCTCCTGCTGCCGCTGGCGTAGGGAGCCGATGACCAACCCCAGGATCACCGCCAGAGACAGGCAGAAGATCCCGACGAGAAGAACCGGCTTCCGTTTCCTGGGTTTGATATATTTCCCTTGCTGCTTATTCTTTTCCATGGTGATACCTCGCAGAATGGACGAGACGGTGGCGGAATGCCCGTCACCGTCCCGGTTTTATGATCTTGCCGTTGTTGCTTACAGAGTAAACTTCCGCTTAAGGAGCGCCGCGCCGGAGCCGCCGAAGGCCGTCATCGCCGCCGCCAGGATCACCCCGGTGATATCGCCGGTCTTGGGCACGTCGTCCAGGCTTTCATCCTTGGCAGAGTCGCCGCCGGAAGAGGAGCTCATGTCGTAGCCGCACCAGTCGCACTTTTGGTCATTGTCAAAGTCAAAATGCTCACCCTTGTAGGCTTCCTGGCCGCACTTCTCGCAGAGCATCCAGCAGTGAGTTTCATTATGCTTGGTCTCACCTATATGGCATGGCCCTCCGCAGATATCGCACACGCAGTCATTATCCTCGTCTACGTGATCTTCAATAAATCCGCAGTTCAGGCAACGATGGCGATCAAAGCCTTCCGCCTCAGGATCATAGGAATGATTCCCTTCTTCGCAGGGCGCATAGCCGCATCCGCTGCACTTGCCGTTTTCCATGGTGTGTTCAAAGAAGCCAAGGTATTCTCCGCAGTCCACGCAAAGCTTACTGTGTCCATACTGCCCAACGTTCTCATAGTTGTATTCTACATTTTCATGCTTACAGCCATAGCCGCAGAAATCGCAAACGCCGTCGCCCATACCCACATGATCTTCTTCCTCAGAATAGTCACAGCGCCCGCATAGCCAGTAGTGTTTCTCTTCGCCAGGCTCGACGTACCAATCATGACACGCTTCACCGCAGATATCGCACAAGCAGTCCACAGGCTCCTTGTCTACACAGTTTTCAATGTAACCGCAGTTCAGGCAACGATGCCGATCATAGCTTTCCGCCTCAGGATCATAGGAATGATTCCCTTCCTCGCAGGGCGCATAGCCGCATCCGCTGCACTCGCCGTTTTCCATGGTGTGTTCAAAGATGCCAAGGTATTCTCCGCAGTCCACGCAAAGCTTAGTGTGTCCATTCTGCCCAAGGATCTCATTGTTGTATTCTACATTTTCATGCTTACAGACATAACCGCAAACAGTGCATTCATGGTTCGTGTCGTCGGTGTGCCCCTGATAGTCAAGCTTCTCGTCACAGCCTTCGCCAGTGCAGGCGTGCCAGTGACCGGTTTCGTCCTTACTCCAGTCACTTGCGGGTGTGCAGGTATGCGCGGGCTTCGTCGCTCCGCAGACGCAGGTTCCTTCCGTTCCATAGTTATGCTCCGCAGAGTCAAGCTTCACGCCGCAGTTTGGGTCGGTGCAGGCGCGCCAGTGACCGTTTGCGTCCTTACTCCAGTCACTTGCAGGTGCGCAGGTATGCGCGGGCTTCGTCGCTCCGCAGACGCAGGTTCCTTCCGTTCCATAGTCATGCTCCACATAGTCAAGCTTCACGCCGCAGTTTGGGTCGGTGCAGGCGCGCCAGTGACCGTTTACGTCCTTGCTCCAGTCACTTGCGGGTGTGCAGGTATGCTCTTGCTTGGGCTCCTCAGCGCCGCAGACAGTACATATACCCTCGCTGTACTGGTGTTTCGGAGCAAAGCCACATTCCGTGCAGGGCTCAGCACATGTTACATTGCTATGATCCGACTTACATTCTTCGCCTTCCCCCTCAGCGAATACCGCCAAGGGCATGACGCTGACCAGCATTGCCAGCACCAGCAGCGCCGCCAGCCATTTTCGTTTCTGTCCCATAGATTGTTACCTCCTGATTATATATTCCTCGAAAGCCCCATCCTCTAACCGGCGCTTTCGCCGCATCCTGTACCCATCAGAATGCTTTTCAGGTTTATTATAGTCACTTTAATGACTATAGTCAAGAGGGAATTTATACAATAAAATAGGTTCAATGAAAAAACTTGTGTGATAGCGAACACAGTATTGTAGTGACAAAAAATGGAATCTCGCGCATAATTGTG
>CALWXR010000094.1 GCA_944385535.1 uncultured Oscillospiraceae bacterium | reverse complement strand
TTTCACGTCTCCACCCAATTTCCCCCTGTGGGAAAGGACTGGAACGATACCCTCATCTCTTCCTGCGGCACCGAACAGTTTCAGGCAGATACGGTAATTTGAACCGTGTCTGCTTTTTTCATATCCCTTTTTCTCAGGAGGCAGACATGTTCCGATTCTTCAACTCCGTCAGCCTGACATTATTCCAGCAAGTAAACGCCGCATTTCGGAAAACAATCCTATAATGGGGATGAAGTCTGCGGGATTTTTTGCGTGCGTTCAAGATTTCAGACAACACGAAATGTCAGCATCTTGTCCAGCCCACACGTTTCAATGTCGCAAGCGACGCCGCCACGCAGCGTTGCTTCCAAATGATAAAACAGCATACAGCGGTTGATATGTCGAAGAAGCAACGGAGAACGCCGCTGATAGCCATATTGCGTAAGCAAGGAGCGTAGTTTGATTCTCACATAATCATTGCCCTTGCCATACAGGATGCGGATACGCACACTCTTAAAGAACAAATCCAAATCAGAATAGTCGCTTGTATATTGTTCTACATCCACATCATGATTACCATGTTCGAGGTCTTTCTGTATAGCTGGAAATTCTCTGTCAAGGACAGGCTTTTCATAAAAGTAGTGCATCCAATATCGGACATCCAGAATTAATTTTCGTTTGTCAGTACGATACCGAACATCAAAGAAAGCTTTTTCTCCCTCCCATATTGAGTCAATTACACAGCTTTCATCTTGACAACCAAGCTCCATACTACTGATAATGGCGGCAAGGTCAAGTGCCGAATACAAAAGCGCCCGCATCAGTTGTCGCCCTTCGTTCCGTTGCATTGGCGGCATAGGATTTGTAAATTTTCCGCAGTGCTCTTGCCACCACGATTCATCGGAACAATGTGGTCTACCTGAAAATATACACGAGAACGGTCTGTTCTACCACAGCAAGCGCATTGATATTCTCCATACTTGTTCTTTGCATTTTCAAAAGCCGCATCCCTTAGCTGCTTTTCCAACATAGGATCAATCTTGCCTATTTCATACAGCGGCAAATCCTCCAATGCTCTTGTGCCAAATTTCACATTTTTATATTGATCCTCATAGAGATCAGAAGAATGTGATATTTTCATCAGCTCAATATCAAGCTGACGAAGGAAGTACAGTTTGCGCCCGAAAAACAGACGCAGCATATTATCATCGCTGGAATCCCAAATCGAATCAATATACTCAGTTTTTTTGCGCTGTCCCATATCTTCATCCCAAATATGCTGTGCGATTGCGGTGACATCCAGCTTACTGCGGTCAACCTCGGCAAAAGTGTAGAACTGCGGGACAGTTTCATACTGTGCATAGTATTTCAGGATATTTATTACATCCCTCGACTCATAAGGGGGCACAAGCTCACCACAGAAGAAAGAGTCTCTGCACTGGCGTTCCATCTCGTCAAGCTGCTCGTCTGATAGATATTCTTCTGTTGCGCCAAAGCTTCTGAACAAAGAAGGGAGGGAGTCCATAAGCTGACGATAGGCGTCTTCTGTGCTATCATAAACCATTACCTGATAAGCATGATCCATGCCGTTTTCTTCCAGATAGGTAAAAGCATACATACCGACAGGGATTCTCTGCTCAAACGGTACTCGCTCCAATGCGGAAGTGTCTACGGAATCGTCCAAGATAGAAGCAAACTCCTCGATTTTGGAAATGGCAATCATACGGAGGTCACGCTTTGTCCGTTCTGCCTCGTTATCATGGAACTCATTATTTCCTTCAAAGAGACTTTCCGGATTTACCCATGCAATGTTTTCGTTCCAGTGGTCAATAAAAGATACGATATAAGCACTGGATGTACCTCCCGCCGCCGTTCCTCTCAAAGCTCGTCCTACCATCTGCGTCATCAAAATGGAGGATACGGTAGGTCTGGCAAGGAAAACGGTCTTTGTTTTCGGTAGGTCAACACCTTCTGTCAGGATATTGACATTGATTAAAACTTGCAGTCTGCCCTCCCGATAATCAGTCAGCTTTCTTTCGTTGTCCTCACGGCTGATTGTCACGCCGGTAATGGCATCTTTCACAGAGGAAACGATAAAATCAGCCGAAACGCCTGCTTTCTTGAACAAGGCGGTCAACTGGATTGCGTGGACTACATTGACGGCAAAAAGGATGGTCTGCCCGTACTCAGATTGCTTCGCTTTATAGGTCTCTACAATCAGCTTGTTTCGGGCGGCACTGTCTGCCATCTGCTGTGCGATTTCGTCTGGCAAAATATCCAAGTGCTGGATACTCTCCCACGCATCCACACCAAGGGTCTCCCCGTACTGTTCATCGGTATAGAAGCTCTCAAAAATCGGCTTTGCAAGTATCTGTCGGTTAATCAGCTCCTTTAAGCCGATTTGATATGTAATGCCGACATCGCCATGTACAGCTTGCCCATTTCTTATGCCATCGCTATATATCTTTGCCAAAAGTCCTTGCTCATTTTCGGCTGTTCTGAACGGTGTCGCAGTTAGTCCGATAAGTTTCAAGTTAGGAACTTTTGCTTTTACATAATCAATAATTCTGCGGTAGGTTTTTGCGGTTGAATGGTGCGCCTCATCTACGATAAGATAAAGCTCCTTTTCTCCTTTCAACCACTTGTCCAGTCGCTCAATGTTTCTTCCGACACTATCTTTACTGACAATTAAAAGATTGTCTTCTGGGCGAATGTCACTGGTGCGGTCATGGGTAGAAGCACCAGAAATAATACGGAAGCAGAAAGACGAAACATGAGGAATAACTTCCGTATATGCAAACTTCTGGAATGACTCTGCCGCCTGATCCAGTAACATCTGGCGATGAGCAATCCAAAGAATTTTCTTTTTCTTGTCAATGGCATTCTTTAGCAGCCACATAGATGCCGTATAAGTTTTGCCGCCACCGGTAGGCAAAACGACTAAGGTACTATAAGACGGCTCTTGGTTCATTCTATCGAGACACCGCATGGCATCTTTTTGATGCTCGTATGGCGTTCTTGTGTTTGTTCCCTTTTTAGGAAATACATCACCATAAGATTTTACTTCTACAAAATCAGAAATGCTTTTCATTAGTTTTTACCTCTCTATCATCCCGAAATGCCTTAATGCTTCTTCGATAGCTCTTTCCTTGTCCGGAGGGCATTTCGGTTGTCGTGCATCCTCCGATTTTGCTTTATTATAGTTCTCTCGCTCAATTATACCATGTTTCTGCTTGATTTGGGCGATATAGAGGGACGAAACTTTTAATCCGGTCTGTTCCAACACACGCTCTTTTATCTGACCGTATGTAGCATCTTTCTGAAATCCGGACATATCCATACCTTCCAAAGAAAACTCCACACGTACCTTTTTGGAGTCGATTTCTCCCTTGGAAAGTAAGACAACCGTCTCCACATGGGCGCAGCGGGGGAAGAGGTCGGCGGCTTTGGCGGCGTTCAGGACGTAGCCTGTTTCCTTCAGCAGGGCCACGTCCCGGGCCAGGGTGGCCGGGTCGCAGGAGACGTAGACGATCCTTCGGGGGGCCATGCGGGCAAGGGCCTGGATGGTGTCCCCGTTCAAGCCTTTCCGGGGCGGGTCCACCACCACCACGTCCGGCCGAATCCCCTGGCGCTCCAATTCCAGGGCGGCCTGGCCCGCGTCGCCGCAGAAGAATTCCGCGTTTTCAATGCGGTTTCTTTTGGCGTTGTCTTTGGCGTCCTCCACCGCCTGGGGGATCACCTCCACCCCGATGACCTTTCCTGCGGCGGAGGCCATGGCCAGGGTGATGGTGCCCACCCCGCAGTACAGGTCCAGCACCAGATCTTCTTTGGTGATCCCTGCCAGGGAAATGGCCTCCCGGTACAGCCGCTGGGCCTGGTGGTGGTTCACCTGGTAAAAGGAGCGGGGAGACAGGCGGAAGGTCAGGCCGCAGAGGGTATCTTCAATATACCCGGGGCCGTGGAGGGTGATGAATTCGTCACCCAAAATGGTGTTGCCCTTTTTGGTATTCACCGACAGCACCAAAGTGGTAAAGCCGGGGATTGTGTTTAACCGCCGGATCAATTCTTCTGCCCGGGGAAGCTTCCGGCCGTTGCACACCAGGCACACCAGAATCTGCCCGGACACCGCGCCCCGGCGGACGTAGATATGGCGCAGCAGACCGGTGTGGGATGCCTCGTCATAGACCGTCACCCGGTATTGGTTTACATAATCTATAACCAGATCCTTCACCCGGTCCGTTTCCTCCGGAAGAATCCGGCAGCGGGCATTTTCCACCACATCGTGGGTGCCTGCCCGGAAGAAGCCCGCGTAGGCCTTTCCCTTTTTCTGGGACACCGGATACTGGGCCTTGTTCCGGTAGCCATAGCAAGTGGGGGCCGCCAGAATGGGAACCTGGGGCAAATCTTCTCCCGCCATCCGGTTCAGGCAGGAACGGACCCGCTGGGCTTTTAACCGGCTTTCCTCATCATAGTCCATGTGCCAGAAGTCGCAGCCGCCGCACAGCTTGGCCACAGGGCATTCCCGGTTCAACCGGTGGGGGGATTTTTCCAGGATTTCCGTGAGCTTCCCGGCTGCCCAGGTCTTTTGGGCCTTCTCGATTTTTACCCGCACCCGCTCTCCGGCAATGGCGTTGGGGATGAACACGGCGCACCCTTCAATATGGGCCACCCCCTGGCCCTCGGCGGTGTAGTCGGTAATCACCGCTTCGTAGATTTGATTTTTGATGAGCATATGGTTTCCTCCCGGGGAAGGTTACAGAATATATTCCATCCCCACTTTTTGGGGCTTTAAGCCGGACTTTTCGTAGAATTTCATGGCGCTGTCGTTGCCCTGCCACACATTCAGGGTCACCGCGTGGCAGCCCAATTCCCGGGCGTAGGACACCGCTTTTTCATACAGGGCGGTGGCAATCCCCCGGCCCCGGAGATTTTCGTCTACGCACAGGTCGTCGATATACAGCACCTTCCGATCCATAAGAACCGGGTCGTTTTTCGTCTCCTGGAGGATGCAGAAGGCGTAGCCTGCCAAAACCCCCTCCACCTCCGCCGCCAGAATGGGACGGCTGGGGTCGGCAAGCAAGGCCTTCAGGGCGTGTTCGTCATATTTTTGAGCCCCGGAACGGAACAGGTCCGGGCGGATCTGATGGTGTACCTCTCCCACCTGCCGCAGCAGGTTAATCATACCGGGGATATCCCGGTCACAGGCAAAACGAAGGGTCATGGCGTCTCTTCCTTTCGGTTTTTCCTTATCATACCACAAAACCCCCGTTCGGTAAAGCGGGGGTTGAGAAAAGGGAAAAAAGCTGATATGATACCACTAAAGGATGGGATAGTTATGGATTATGTAAACTGCAATCTGTGCCCCCGGCAATGCGGGGTGAACCGGGCCGCCGGGGAGAGGGGCTTCTGCCGGTGCCCCGGGGAGATCCTGGTGGCCAAGACAATGCTTCACAAGTGGGAGGAACCGGCGCTGGCCGGGGAAGGGGGCAGCGGGGCCGTGTTTTTCGGGGGCTGCACCTTAAAATGCGCCTACTGCCAGAACGCCGCCATCAGCGCCCGGCCGGTGGGACAAAGGGTGGACAGCGCCGGTCTGCGGCGGATGATGGAAGAGCTGATCGATCAGGGGGCGGAGAACATTGACCTGGTGACCCCAACCCAGTTTTTGCCCGGAATTCTTCCCGCCCTGAGCCCGAAGTTGCCGGTGCCGGTGGTGTATAACTGCGGGGGCTATGAGCGGGTGGAGACCATCCGGGCCCTGGCGGGAAAGGTGGATATCTATCTGCCGGATATGAAGTACGGAGATAATACCTTGGCGGCAAGGCTCTCCGCCGCCCCGGACTATTTTGAAGCAGCGGCAAAAGCCATCCGGGAGATGGTTTCCCAGGTTGGGCCGGTACAGTGGGCAGGGGAGAAGGTTACCCGGGGGGTAATCATCCGCCATCTGATCCTGCCCGGGTGTGTGGACAACTCCCTGCGGGTTTTGGACTGGATCGGGGAGACCTTCGCCCCGGGTCAGGTGCTGGTGAGCCTTATGCGCCAGTACACCCCCATGGGTGGCCTCCCCGCCCCCTTTGACCGAAGGGTGACCGAGGAGGAATACCAGGCGGTGCTCAGCTGGATGTACTTAAACCGTCTGGAAGGCTTCACCCAGGAGGCGGAGGCGGCGGAAAAGACGTTTATCCCGGATTTTTAAGCGGAGAGAAAAAGGGACGTTGGCCGGGAGGCGGGAACCCTTTGACTGCCTGCTGACCATGAGCGTGGCACGCCTTGCTTGGAATGACCAGTGGATTGCTGAGTGCTTCCGTATATCCTTTATCCAAGAACAGAAAAAGCGGAGCCGCTGGGGGCGGCTCCACAAAACACCATAAAATCCTGCTTACCCTTCAGACAGGGTTTTCTAACTGGAGAATATATTCCTCAAGGCAAATTCCTTGGCGATATATTTCCTCTGCGGCGTCTTTTCCTACATAACGGTAATGCCAGGGCTCATAGGCCGTACCTGTAAGATTCTCTTTGTCCGAAGGGTATCGTAACTCAAACTTCGCACCCCGTTTCTGGTGCAGAAATAGCCGTTAACCCTGCAAAATCCAGGAAACACTTCGTGTC
>CALWXR010000093.1 GCA_944385535.1 uncultured Oscillospiraceae bacterium | reverse complement strand
CTCGCCCGCATCGCCATAAAGTACGCAAGCCATTTGGATTTCGACTTTCTTCCCAGTGATACAGCGTTTTCATCCCATATTGTTTCGGCGGTCTTATCATTCAGGATAATCCCCATTTTACTGACCTTCGCCTTACCGTATAGAGGAATGTATAAAGTTTTGTTTATCTCATTCATTTCGTATCACAAGTCAATCCTTTCAAAATTTCGCATTGCCCGGTGTTTGGATAACACCGTCAATCCTGAAAACAGAAGGATCCCCAGTGCAAGGATGCCCAACTGCAACCCCATATGCGCAAAACCAAACGCGTTCAACGCAGCGAGCCCCGGGATGTGAAAGAGCGTTTCGCCAAGCCCCACGACCGCAAAGGCGGCAATAATAAATTTTACAAAGGGTTTGGCAAATTTGTAGGCAGTCTGAAAAAATCCGCCGACAAATATTGCGTTGAACAGCCCCAGGATCAGCAGTACAAAGGCGAGATAGACAAGATTTGCGTTCATCAGAACATTATTTCTGTAGACCGCAGCGTTGGACAGCAAAGTCATACGGATCAGCGTCACGGCCCCGGTCAATGTAAAATAGCAAATCTCGATAAAACAGCAAAAGGCATATTTTGCCCGGACAACATCGCGCTTCGCGACCGGAAGGAGAGCCGTATAGGTCAGATCGTTCGCCTCTCTCGCTGTCTGAAAGGACTGGAACAGCCCAAGGCAGACGAAAAAGGAACCGACCAGGATTGGGTATCCGGGAACGAACGCCATCAGGCCAAACCCGATGAAAAAGTAGGAAAGAGGCGATGCCGCCAGTTGTATCTCTTTTCTCAGCAGCTTGATCATGCCCTGACGCCCCTTTCCATGCGCAGAATGGCATCTTCCAGACTTTCGCCATCTTCGCAGCAATTTTTAATGAAATCGTCCATAGAACAGTTAGCAACGAGCTTGCCATCCCGGATATACAGAATGTCATCGGCGCATTTCTCGATATCGGAGGTGATGTGTGTGGAAAACAGCACAGCCACGCCCCGCCTTTTGAGTTCCGCGAACAGATCCAGCAGCTCATCACGCGAAAACGGATCAAGGCCGCTGGTTGGTTCATCCAAAATCAGCATCTCCGCTCTGTGAGACAGCGCAAGCAGGAGATTCAATTTTACCTTCATGCCCTCGGAAAGCTCCGATGGTGTTTTGTCCTCGTCCAGAGCGAAGAGCGAAAGGTATTCGCGGTAAGCTCCATCATCCCATGCAGAGAAAAAAGTTTTCGTCACAGATACGATATTCCGTATCTTCTTCTTGGGATAGTAGTTGACAGCTCCTGTGGAATACCCAATCCTCTGCTTGATCTCTTCCTCATGCCCCCAAAAGGGCAAGCCAAAATAGCACACCTCGCCGCCGTCGGGGTGGATCAGCCCCAGCATGGATTTGATCGTTGTCGTCTTACCGGCCCCGTTTCTGCCGATGAACCCGACGATTTGACCGGCGTTCAGCTGGAAGGACAGGTCGGTTAGGGTAAAGGACGGATATGTCTTTCGCAGATTTTTGATTTCGCACAATGGCATTTACTCGTCCTCCTGTTCCGTTTCAAATACCGCGGCGGCAAACTGAGAGAACATCGCTTTGGGAGGGATCGCAATCCCTCTTTTCACATCGCCCAAAAGCACCAGCGTGTCCCCCGGCTGGATATCAAATAGTTCCCTTGCCTGTTTGGGAATGACGATCTGTCCTTTCTCGCCCACCGTTGCAGTCCATGCATATTTTCCCTTTGGCCTTCCCATCGCATTAACACCTCACATAGTATGATTTGTATAACAAATTATACTCCATATACTTTGCGCTGTCAATAGGGTGAGCGTCCATAGAGACTCCAAGGATAGGAGCGACCGTTAAAATCGACATTTTTCTGACAGTAGTCCTGTCCATCCAATCCAAACGGAGGACCATTGCAAATTTGGGTAATAGTCTGGTCTTATCAAGATTGATAGGATTGATATTTAATCCTGAATTATTCGCGCAGGCTCAGCTTATAGTCCAATAACTGTACAGTAGCAACACAATACAGCTATTTTCTATTTGATCTGTTACGAGTGGAAGAAAAAGAAGCTGAGAGAAACGGTCAGAGGGTGGGTGAACTACTTTAAGTTGGCAGACATGAAAAGCTATCTGAAACGGATAGATGAGTGGCTGCGGACAAGGCTGAGGACATACATCTGGAAAAGCTGGAAAACCATTGGGAACAAATACCGCAACCTGCGAAAACTTGGGGTGACCCACGTCAACGCAATTCGGATGGCAAACACGAGAAAAGGCTACCGGCGAAGCGCCGATAGCCCAATTGTGAAGCTGGCAATCTCCAAAGATCTTTTGAAGAAAGCGGGCTACACGTTTTTCCTTGGCTACTACCTGGAAGTAGCAGCGTAAACTTGGAAACCGCCGTGTACCGAACGGTACGCACGGTGGTGTGAGAGGTCGGGGCGGCTGACATGTCAGCCCCTCCTACTCGATTTTACACCGCTTCCCAAAGCTCGATATCCAATGAGCATCAGCAGGACTGCAAAATATTCCCACGCGGTATCCGTGACAGGTTCCTTGGGATCATCCCAGCTGCAAAAACGCCCCGATCCTGCTTACAACATCCAGCGCTGTTTCGCCAACGATCCGGAAGCAGTAGAGCGCGGAACAGACCATGGTGATCACCGACAGGATTGAGACGGCGCAGCTTAAACGGGCACTCTGCTTGGAAGAGCAGTTTTGAAACCAGCACCCGATTACCAGGAAGCAGGCCAGGCCCATGAGGAAGTAGACGTCCATGCGGTAACGCTCCTGCATGTAGGGCGTCCAGGCAATGTCCATAAACGCGATGATGACCGCGCTGACGAACAGGCCCAGCAGCAGGGGCAGAAACTTTGTGCTCCGAAGGGTTTTGAAAACAGAGGGGATCAACATGGCGGCGCACAAAAGCAGAATGGGGAAGTTATAAAATACGCCGGCTGTAGACAGAAAAGGGAAGGTATCATAGAGAATCCCTCTGCCGAAGAAATACCGGAGGGTTTGATAAATGGTATGGAGCAGGGTGTTCAGATCCATGGCAGAACTGTACTGGGTCTGATCCGCTTCGGTGAGCTGATAAGACTGCCCGAATTCAAAGGGGTTTTCAAAGCGGGCGTAATTGTAAAGCATCAGAGCGATGGCAACGAGCAAATAGGGAAGGGCGGCAAGCGCCAGCTTGCCCAGCAGCTTCCAGCTGAATTTGCGCTGCTTCAAAAATTCGGCCAGCATGGGAATCACCGCAATATTGGCAAGGCCGATGGTTGGGCGGCATCCAAACACCAAAGCTCCCAGCAAAGCGCCGATGCCGGCAAGGAAGATCTGACGGTTTTCCCTGGTTTCCCCCCAGACAGCCCGGATGAAGAAATACAGGCTCCAGATTTCCAGGGCGATTCCGCCGGTGATGGCGGTGCAGTACAGGGCGGGGGCGGCGGTGGCGTACCATACGCTCATGACGGAGAAGGCGGAAGCCAGGGCCAGGTAGACAAAATAGGGAAGGTTCTTGAAAAAACGTTTAGCAAGGAAGTGGAACAGGACAAAAAAACCGGCAATGGTCAGGGCCACAAAAATCTGGGTAGCGTGGTAGGTGGTAAGGGGGGAGCCGGTGAGGATCCGGTAGGGAAGAAACAGCAGGAATACCGGCACCACCCCAAAGTACATGTAATAATGCCCTTTGTAGTAGGCGTGATCCCAGTGGTAGTTCACGCCGGCCGCTTCCCGCTCCACAGGATCGTAGGGGTTTTCCAGCTGGGTAAGCTCGTCTACTTCGTCATAGACAATCTCAATCCGGCCGTCCAAAATGGCTTCCGCCATCAACTCATACTGGTTGCGATATCCGGGATTTTCACCGTTCCACATGGGATTCAGCCCCATGGGAAGCACACAGGCGGCAGTGATGATAACAGCCAGCAATACAGTAAAAATGGTTTTTCCGGAGGCGGCTTCCATGGTTAGGCGATACACCGGGGAACTGGGCCGAAGGATAAACATAATAAGAACGCCAAGGCCCAGATACAGCCACAAGAAAGGCTTGTCTGTAAGCGGAGACAGGAAAAACAGCAGGAGGGTGGCTGTCAGCCAAATCGGATAAAACCACTTGGCCCGGGGATGGGCGCCGCGCCATTGCTTGAAGCACTTAATCATATCAATCGATTTCTCCTTTGGCCATTTCTCGGTAGCGCCAGTTTACCTGGATCCGCGCCAGTTCAAAATCCTGCTTGTTTTTCTGAACCGCGTTTTGCAGCTGAAGCCCGGTAAAGAAGGAAATCAGGGCGGCTATGACCGTAAATCCGCACACAATCAGGGTGGGGAAGTTGGGCACAAGGCCGGTGCGGAAGTAAGTGATGAGGATGGGAATAAAGAATACCACAGCCAGAAGGAACAAAATCAGGGCGATAATGCCGAAAAAGGAATAGGGCTTATAGGTTCTGTGAAGGTTGACGATGGTGGAAAGAACCCGGATGCCGTCCCGGATGGTATTCAGCTTGGACTCGCTGCCCTCCGGCCGATCCCGATAGGGGATCACCACATGGTCGATCTTCATGTTCTTATCCAGGGCGTGGATGGTCATTTCCGTTTCGATCTCAAAGCCGGTGGACAGCACCGGGAAGGTTTTTACGAACTCGAAGCTAAACGCCCGGCAGCCGGTCATCACATCCTGAATATCCGAATGGAACAGGGTGTTGATGCTCAGTCGAACGATGGAATTTCCAAAATTATGGAACCGGCGCTTGTTCTCGGTAAAGTAGGTGGAAGAGAGCCGGTCGCCGATCACCATATCGGACTGCCGGGTCAGAACCAGATCCGCCATTTCCCGGGCACAGTCCGCCGGATAGGTATCGTCTCCGTCTACCATCAGGTAAACCTGGGCGTCGATCTCCCGGAACATGCGGCGGATCACATTGCCCTTGCCCTGCTGGTATTCCTGACGGACAACGGCCCCGGCTTTTCGGGCAATGTCTCCGGTGCCGTCGGTGGAGTTGTTGTCATATACATAAATGGTCGCCTCCGGCAGCGCCTGCTTCCAATCGGCCACCACGTTCGCAATGGTGATGCTTTCGTTGTAACAGGGGATCAAAACCGCGATTTTGTCCATGCTGTTTCCTCCGTTTCCTGTAAATAAAGATGGGGTGATGGGTGTCAAAGGATAGATTTATTATATCGACTGAATCCATGAAATTCAATCCTTTTTCAGCCCAAGCCGGCATTCTGGAAGAAAAAAGAGGGAAGGCGGGCCAAAAGCTGAGGCTTGAGGCAAGGGGTGTCCACGGAATGAGGAAATATGTATGTTGGTACTTGACAAATTCCTATTAGCGTGTATAATTGTATACAATTATACAAAGATGCAATTGTCTTGGAAAGGAGCACGACCATGCTTGAGATATCCAGTAAAACCAATCTGTTAGAAAAGAACTCCTACAAGTATTCCCTGCAGGATGTGGAAGAGCCCAACTTGCAGCGGGACGTCTATTCCTACGGTACCATTCCCAAGGTGGCCTTCAACCACCGCCGGGTGCCGCTTTCCATGCCGGAGGAGATCTGGATCACCGATACTTCCCTGCGGGATGGCCAGCAGTCTGTAGAGCCCTACACCGTGGATCAGATCGTGAACATTTATAAGCTCCTGAGCAAGCTGGGCGGCCCCTATGGCATTATCCGGCAGACGGAGTTTTTCATCTACAGTAAAAAAGACCGGGAGGCGCTGGAAAAGTGCATGGGTCTGGATCTGAAATTCCCGGAGATCACCAGCTGGATCCGAGCCAGCAAGGAGGACTTCAAGCTGGTGAAGGAGCTGGGGATCAAGGAGACGGGTATTCTGGTTTCCTGCTCGGACTACCACATTTTCAAAAAGATGAAAATGAACCGCAGCAAGTGTATGGATTACTACCTGGGCACCATCAAGGACGCCTTCAGCGCGGGCGTTATTCCCCGGTGCCATTTGGAGGACATCACCCGGGCGGATTTCTACGGCTTCGTGGTGCCCTTTGTCAATGAACTGCAGAAGCTCAGCCGGGAGGCGGGGATCCCCGTGAAGATCCGGGCCTGCGATACCATGGGCTACGGCGTTCCCTACACGGAAGCGTCCCTGCCCCGGTCTGTGGCGGGCATTGTCTACGGCTTACAGCACTACTCCGACGTGCCCAGCGAATGTCTGGAATGGCACGGCCACAACGACTTTTATAAGGGCGTGGCCAACGCCTCCACCGCCTGGCTCTACGGCGCCTGCGCCGTCAACTGCTCATTGCTTGGCATCGGTGAGCGGACGGGCAATGTGCCGCTGGAAGCCATGGTGTTTGAATACGCCTCCTTACGGGGCTCTCTGGACGGGATGGATACCACCGTCATTACGGAGATCGCCGACTATTTCAAGAAGGACATCGGCTATGAGATCCCGCCCATGACCCCCTTTGTGGGCTCTGCCTTTAACGTCACCCGGGCCGGGGTACACGCGGACGGCCTGATGAAGGATGAAGAGATCTACACCATTTTCGACACCAAGAAGATCCTGAACAAACCGGCCACGGTGCAGATCAGCAACACCTCCGGCCTGGCGGGCATCGCCTACTGGATCAATCAGACCTACGGCCTGGAAGGGGAAGAGAAGCTGGATAAGAAGTCGGAACTGGTGACGGCGCTGAAAGCCTGGGTGGACAATCAATATGCCGAAGGGCGGCAAACCCCTATGACCGACCACGAATTGGAGGCGAAGATTGAAGAACTGGCCCCGGGGCTATATAAGAAAGTAGGAACTTGTAAAAGTCTCTAAACGCCGGGCAACAGGAAACGGAAAACCATACCCCAAAAGGAAAACACCTAAGTG
>CALWXR010000092.1 GCA_944385535.1 uncultured Oscillospiraceae bacterium | reverse complement strand
AGCTCGGAGAAACCAACGAACATTCCTCTTTCACCTGCACTGGCAGAGTCTTTGCTGAACCAAGCCGATAAGCATAATCGATTATACTCCCGCAATTACAAAGAGGGCAGATACTCTTGATGGCTGAGTACCTGCCCTCCTTTGGGCTGTTATGCATATCTCTGCCTGCGCTACAATCCATACTCCAGTCAGGACATTCTATATGCCACTGAAGCTTTACCATAACGTAAAAACTCACCTGCAACATTTTCCCGATTTAATGCAGCGATAAGGCATCTCGGTTCACATCGTTCTCTGGTCAGGCCACACAGATCATTCGCAATTGTCCATACAAAGGCTGCATCCGATCGCTACGTTTCCAATCTATCTTGCTTAGCAGGGACGCCCCCTCGAAATCAACATTCCTCCACAGTCAACTGGGTCAAAATAGCATCTAGCTTGGCATTTACCATGTCAAAGTCAGAGACCGCATCCATAATCTCATCATAGGCAGTATTCTTTCCTGCAATTTGCAGTTCCCGAGCAAGGTCCGCAACCTCCTGAGCATGGGCATCATTGTGCTTAACCAAATATCGCATCAATGCCAGCAGTTCTTCCATGGGGATAGCATTTTCAGTGGGCATGTGGTCATGTTCCTCATCGCCGTGGGTATGTGAATGGGTTAATCCGCCGTGGCTGTGCGTCACACCAAAATGCGCATGCGCAAGCGGATTCCGCTTGACACCACTGACCTGATACATCTTCTTGTTGGAAACCATTATCTCCACATTGAAATAGGAATCAAAGAGCCTGACTAGATCTTCCGCACACATCAAACCATTGCTTTCAATCCAAAGTAGGACACCCGTCCCATCAAAATGGAATCAAAAACTGTGAGAGCTCCGAACCGGATATCCTGGGGAACATAGGCAATTCGTCGTGCCCTCTCCTTTCGGGACATTTTCAGTATGTTCTCCCCATCAAAACGGATACTGCCGTTGGACGGAGAAAGAATTCCCAAAATATTCTTAAGGCAATACCGCACAGAAAAAAGTGCCAAATACCGCCGAGTGTGATATAATAATGTGCATATCCGTTTAACTCAGCAACTGCGTCAAAATCGAATTCATCCCAATTTATTGGACATTTAGTGTGCTATACTGGTGCCAGACAAACGACAGGAGGGCACCAGCATGGCAGCAGCGGAGCGCATCACCTTTGCGGATTTTCGGGAACGGTTCCAGACCGAGGAGCAGTGTCGGGCGTATTTGTTCCGGCAGCGGTTTCCGAACGGGTTTGTGTGCCCGGCTTGCGGTGCGAAGGAGTATTATCCCATCTACCGCCGGAGCCTGTGCCAGTGCAAGAAGTGCCGCAAGCAGACTTCCGTTGCCCAGGAAACAGGGATACACCGCACACACCTTTCACCGGTACTGTGGTTCTGGGCAATTTATCTCTTCCGCAATGCTGGAAATCAGGTATGAAAGCGCCTGGAATTTGCTGAAAAGAATCCGCAAAGCCATGGGGCAGCGGGATGCGAATTGCCTTCTTTCCGGCCTGATAAACATGGACGACCAGTATGGATATTGGACCCAGTGGATAAAAGATCCTTTTGAAGGCATATACACCCATGTGACCACCGCCGCTCAAAAAAGAAGCTGCCCAGATCACGAGAAATGTACCGGGCGCATCGCGTCTTGTCCAAACATTAATTTCGTACCGGGCATGATCTTTCCGCTTACTAAAGAGCACTCTGCTCTGAGAAGGAAAGCCCTGACCGCGTCAAGAAGGAGGCCGCAAAATGAAGGAACGGGGAAACAGCAATATGGAGATAATAAAATATGCCAAAGACCGCATGGATGATGTTTTTGCCTTTGAGCATGCTCTGCGCAAGGAGGAAACCTTCTGGGGCTGGGAGATCGACGACGCATACAAAAAAGCAGTGGGGGACAGCTTTGAAAATCCGCTGTTCCGGGCAAGCGTCAGCTATCTGGCCTATGTGGACGGCAAGGTGGTGGGACGGATTGATTCCAGCTTGATCCCCAGCCATTTTGACGGTTCGGTGAAGGCTTATCTGGACTGGATCTGCGTCATCAAAAGCCATCGCCACAAGGGCGTTGCCCAAGCGCTCATGGCACATCTGCGAAAAGAGCTGAAGGAGCAATACCATGTGGACACCCTGATCGGTTTGATTGCTGCCAACATGGATGCCCAGCGGTTCTACCGCTCTCTGAAAAACGCCCAGATCCGGGACGAGGGCATTTGGATTGATTTATGAATACAAAGGATATGGAAATAACAAGAGTCAATACCTATCAGGACGGCCGTTTTTCGGAGAAGGTTCTGCGCCAGCATGGGGCGTTTCTTGTAAACGGCAAGCCATGCGAGGTTGAAATCATCTCCGGCACGGAAGCGGTGATCCGGGGCGCGGCCCAATACCAAAAAGCCGTGATTGAGGAATTCCGTTTCTACGCGGAGCATATCTGTAAATTCTATGACGGGCAAGGGAACCCCGTGGCGGAGTATGCGCCGGTAAAGCTGTTTGATGTGCCCCTGTCCGCTATCCAGCCCTCCCAGTTCTTCGTTGACCGGGAGAAAAAGGCTGCCGTTTCCACTTTCGTCCATTGTCCTGGGGATATTGTGATTCCCCTAATTCCAAAAGACGGCAGATTCATTTCCCTTGACGGCCACACCCGGCTGTCCATCGCGGCCGATAAAGGATTTACAGCCGTGAGGGGTTTTCTTACTGAAGGCGATGATTGGGTCTACGCCTTTGCGGCGGAAGCAAACCGCCGGGGCATCCATTCGGTTTTCGACATGACGGAATTAAGCCGCCAGGCGTATGAGATACAGTGGGTTCAATTCTGCGATCAATTCTTTTCTTCCCGGAACGCCGTTGAGAAAGCACAGGAATGATAACAGGGATCAGCCCCAGCGGCCGGTTCAGGCCCTCGAGCCTGTTCGCCGTGAATATGCTGATTTCAAAGAATATCCTTCTTCGTGTATTTCAGATAAGCAGCCACTATTCCGCCAATTCCCATGACCGCGCCCACGGCCAGCATTCCACCGTCCAGTCTGCCCGTTGACACGATGTCGGCGCCCTCGCAATATCCAAAGGGGGTTATGTACTTCAAAAACCCGGCCACGTCGGCGATGTTCGCAATCAGGTTCAGAAAATACATCATCGCGGCAATGCCCAGTCCTATGCCCGCGCTGCCTTTGGGAAGGAAGGCGGAAATGCCGAAGCAGATTCCCGCCAGCTGAAGCTGAAGCAGATAATAGGCAAGGTGAAGCAGATTGATTTCTTTCCAGGGGATTTCCTCCCCAACGGCGGCTATGGAGCCCACCGCAAGGGCATAGATCACCATATTCATAGCGGTGATCTGAAGCAGCAGGGCCGCCAGCTTTTCCGTAACAATCCGTTTACGGCTCACAGGATGGGTCAGCAGGAATTCCGCGGTTTTGTCCCGTTCTTCTTTGCTCAGGATCCCCGCCCCGCAAAGGCAGGCGAAAAACGCGCCGCCGAGCCCCAAAATATTGCCGCACTCAACGGCATAAAACCCGACCAGCGTTCCAAAGTTCAATCGGTCCATGCCGAATGCCTGGGTAAAAGAACCCATGGAGGCAAATACATCGTTGACATCTTCCATCTGTTCTTTCATTTCCGGGAACAGAAAAACGCAGATTGCCAGAAGAAATCCAATGGAAAACGTCCATATGAAAAAGGAGGTTTTCCCCTGCCCCAGTTCGTGCTTTACAAGCGTCATACCCCTTGCCCCTCCTTTTCATAATAATGCAGAAAAATCTCTTCCAAATCCGGCTCCGTAACCGTAAGGTCATTGACCCGGCCCGCGGACAGAGCGCCCAGCAAGCTGCCCATATCGCCGCTGTAAAGGAAGCTGACCGAATCCTTCCCTCCTTTTCTGTCCCGGACGCCCCTTAGACTCCCAAGGTCTACCCTGCCGTGAACGGTTACGCGCTTGGCGCTGGTTTTGGACAGAACCTCCACGCTGTCGCAGGCAATGATTCGGCCGTCACGGATGATCGCCGCCCGGGTGCAGTTACGCTGAATTTCCGAGAGAACGTGGCTGGATAAGAGAATTGTCGCCCCCGCCTTGTTCCGCTCCCGCAGAATGTCAAAGAACGCTTTTTGCATCAGCGGATCCAGTCCGCCGGTGGGTTCGTCCAGCACCAGCAGCTCCGGCCGGTGCTGCAAAGCGCAGACAATGGCCGCTTTCTTTCTGTTACCGAAGGACAGATCCTCGATCCTTCGGGAGGTATCCAGCTGTAAGCGCTCACAAAGCAGCGCTGCCTCGGCGGCGCAATCGGTTTTCCGCAAATCGGCGGACAGCTTCAGTAGATCCTTTACCTTCATTCCCCGGTAAAACACCGCCTCCGAGGGAAGGTAGCCGACATGGCGCAAAACGGCCTGCTTTTCCTTTGTGACGTCCTTCCCCAATATCCTGGCGCTGCCTGAGGTGGGGGCAATCAGCCCCAGCAAGGTACGGATTGTGGTGGACTTTCCCGCCCCGTTGGGGCCGATGAAGCCAAAGAACTCCCCCTGCTCCACCGTCAGGTCCAGATCCAGGATGCCTCTTGCCTTGCCGTAGTATTTGGTAAGCTTCGCGGTTTTGATCATCTCCATATTCCCTCACTCCTTCCGAAGATAGATGCTTTTCCAAAAATCAATCAGCTTGGAAAAGTCCTGTTCCAGCTGATCCATATCCACGTCGCCCCGCTGTACCATCTCCCAAAGATAGCCCTCCGACGCCCAGTACATTTCACGGTACATCATGGGAATATCCAGCCCGGGAACGAACTGCTCCGGATCCAGATTCAGCCGTGTTTGATCCGCCTTCAGATTGAAATATTTGCGGTAGCTTTCCTGAATGGCGGCGGAGATCTCCCCGTCCTTTTCGTAAAAGGCTTTGATGGTGAAGTTCGCCATATGGGGATAGCGGCGTATGATTTCCATTTTAGCCCGCATCCCTCTTTCCATACTTTCAAACAAGTCTTTTTGTCCGTAGCAGCCGTACTTTGTCAGATACTCGATGGTCATCTGGGCGCATTTGTCCCACAGGAACATATACAGCTCTTTTTTGTTGTGAAAGTAATGAAAGAGCAGGGATTTGCTGATACCGGCAGCATCCGCAATCTGGCTCATAGGGCTGTTTTTATAGGCGTTTTGTGAAAACACCTCATAGCCCGCGTTAATAATCGCCTGTTGTTTTTCCTCAGGCAGGGAAAAGAATCTTTCATTCATACCGTAACCTCCGTTAACCGACCCGGTCAATTTCATTTTAATCCCATTGACCGATTTTGAGAAGACCCCTTCTGGAATTTTTTTGGAATAGAAAAAAACGGGCATGAATATGCACCGCGCTCCATCAGCAAGCCCAAAACGGGCCGTCAGTCTCAAACCAAAAGCCTGTCCCAGCGCCATTTAAGACGCCGGGACAGGCTTTTGGTTATGATTCTTTTAATGTCTGCTGAATACGTCGTGATAACGGCTTATTCACACACTGAAGGCGTGTCATTCCATAAAAGCGGCTCTTTTAACCGCTTTTGTGTTATTCCGTACCCATTATTTTGTTTCCGCCGGAAACTTACAGGATTGTTCTTGTCTGCGTTTTTCCCGTCTGTTCGTTGCTTCCCGGAGCAGAGCGTAGGCCGCGGACGCCGCCGGGACGCCCAGAAGCATGCCCAAAGGACCGGCCAGGTTGCCGCCAACGGTAACCGCGGCCAAAACCCACATGGCGGGCAGATTGATTTATGCCCCCATCACCCTGGGGTAAATCAGGTTGCCCTCCACCTGCTGCAGAATCAGCAGGAAGATCACAAAAACAAAGGCTTTGAAGGGATCCACCGTCAAAATCATGAGGGCGCCCACAATGGTTCCCACAAAAGCGCCCACCACAGGAATCAGAGCCGTGACGCCAACCAACGCGCCGATCATGGGCGCGTAGGGAATTCTCAGGATGGCCATTCCAATCATACACAGCGTTCCCAGAATGATGGCTTCGGTGGACTGTCCGGCAATAAAATGGCGGAAGGTCATGTTGCACACTTTGAACACATAGAGCAAGGTGTCGTTCAGCTTTTGGGGAAGCCATACCCGCATCAGCCGCCCGCCCTGCCGCTTCAGCTTTTCCTTTCCGGACAGAATATAGATGGCAAAGGCCAAGCCGATAAAGAAGTTCACAACGCCGCCTACCACAGAGCCGGTCACATCCACCGCCTGATTCACAAAGGAGCCGCTGTAAGTTTTGATAAATTCCTCCAGCTGTGTTTTCAAGGCCAGCCAATCAATATCAATATCCGCTAAGTACTTGCCCAGGGGAGAGGCCATAATCTCCGCGTTGCTTTCCAGAGAGGCCAGTTGATTCAGCGCGCCGCCAATGATCTGGACAATCAGGGCAACCGCGTTGACCAGCTCCGGGATTACCAGCACCGCCACGCCGATGAAAATTCCCAGCACCAAAATCAGCGCCAGAACAATGGATAAGGCCCGTACATGCTTTTTCAGCTTGGTTTTTTTGTGCAGAAGCTCTTCAATCATACTCATGGGCACATTGAGCACCAGCGCCAGAATTCCCCCAGTGAGTATCGGCTTCATCAGACCTCCCACAAAGGAGACCGCCTGGGCAATACTGCTGATATGCCGCATGCCCAGATAGATTAAAATGCAGCAGGTAAACGTACCGATGACCCACTTGCTGATCTCCCGGCGTTTTTCCGGATCATTGAACATTCCATACACCTTCTTTCTTGTCTTTTAGCAAATTTGTTCCAGGAAGTCACATAGATCCCCGGCGGCGAAGGGATTGATCCGATCCCTTTGCGCCGCTGTTATTTCATTCAAAACGCGGCGCTCCTCCAACTCCCGGAGAACCGGCAGCAGCTCCTCTTGGGGTTTTTCTACATAGATGCTCATGCCGTGGTCGGCAAAATATCTGGCATTGCACTGTTCGCAGCCAGGGATCGGGGAAATATGAATCAGCGGGACGCCGGCCACCGCCGCCTCGGTAGAGGATAAGCCGCCGGGCTTGGTAATAAACAAGTCGCATGCCGTCATATATTCGGCCATTTGGGAAGTGCTTTCCATAATATGCTTATCTGGTTAACTCAGCTTACGCAAGAAACCAGATTTTCTATCCGAAAGAATGATGCAAATGCGGGAAAG
>CALWXR010000091.1 GCA_944385535.1 uncultured Oscillospiraceae bacterium | reverse complement strand
CTCTTCTTTTCGGCTCTTTTCCCCTGCCCTCGCGGACAGCTCGCATATATTAGCACAGCAGCCTTCCTTTGTCAAGCTTTTTTCCAAACTATTTTTGTGTTTTTTTGTCCCGGGGATTCAGCTTCAAATCTCTGCTTTTTTGATTCTTCAGCCGTCTTCGAAGCAAGCCTCTCCCCCCGGGAAAGGGCGTCAGATAACACACCCCCAATGTCTTTAAGCTTGCCAAGTGAAGGATCAGCACCACCAATCCACCACATAGACCGGCCAACCCCCAAAAGGAGGCCAGCACCCCCAGAGCAAACCGCCACACCCTGATGGCTTCCGCCAGATCCCGGTTGGGCAGCACAAATCCGCAAATTCCCGCCACACTGATGACTACAAGCACCACCGGCGACAGAAGCCCTGCCTCCACAGCGGCCGTACCCACCACAATACCGCCGATGGTGGATACCGATTGCCCCAATGTCTGCGGGAGATGGACCCCCGTTTCCTGCAGCAGCTCATAGGCAATCAATAAGCTCAGTACTTCCCCGGCCGTAGAAAAGGGCACCCGATCCTTATTGGCCAAAAGGGTGGTCAGCAATGGCTGCGGAATCCAGTCCTGGTGAAACATCACCATGGCAATATAGAATCCAGGCAGCAGCAGGCTGGCCGCCAACGCCCCATAGCGCAGGATCCGAACACAGGAGGCCAGGATAAAGTCCTGACTTCTGTCCTCTGGGCTTTCCAATAAATACCCCAGCGTGGCCGGGGCCATATATGCCAGCGGAAGCCCGTCCACGATCAGTCCCACTCTGCCGTCCAGCAAGCCCTGACAGAACCGGTCGGGCCGCTCCGTGTACTGAATCAGCGGAAAGGCCGTGGCCCTGGAGCCGGTCACATACTCCTCCACCGCCGACGGAGACAGGAATCCATCAATATCAATAGACTCCAACCGCCGCCGCATTTTGGATACCAGCGCCGGGTTTGTGATCCCCTCCACCCAAACCACCACCACATTAGTCAATGACCGGCGGCCCACCCTGGTCATGTACAGCCGCAGATCCGGGGTGCGCAGATGGCGGCGGATCAGACTGGTATTGGTACGGACCGTTTCCACAAAAGCGTCCTTCGGCCCCTTTACCGTATTCTCCACCTCCGGAGCGGAAGGGCTTCGCCTTGCGCCGGTTCTGACTTCATAGGCAATGGCGCCTACGCCCGGGAACAGGACGACACAAAATCCATTGACGATCTTCAGCGCCGCGTCCGCAGCGTCCGGGCATTCTTTTGCCACTGCGCTATAAACGCCGCCGTGCAGGGCGGCATCGTAGGCCCGCTCCATTCCCTGGGGCAGATTTTCCGATATGGGCTTGAACACATACTCCGCAATGCTGGCCCCGGAGGTCAATCCATCAATATAATAGGCGTACAAGGTTTCCCCGCCGCCGTAAAGCTCCCGGCAGACAAAGTCATCCGCTTCCCCAAATATAGCTCTGATCTGCGCGTCTGTCATAGATCTCTCCCCTTTTCCATGAGTATGCCCGAAAACACCGGGAATATCATTGCATTTTCTTTTGCAGAATGATATACTTTCCTTATTATGACTTCCGGGGGACTGAGATTATGAGCAGCATCGGCAAAATCCAGCAGAACACCCACAATCCCTTTTTGAATCTGTATACCTTCGAAGCCCTCCACCGGGATGGCCGGGCTTCTTCTTATTATGTTGCCTCCCGTGCCAAAGAAACCGCCCAGCTGAAAGCCGTCACCGGTCAAAATAAGCCGGACGGCGTAATTCTCTACGGGGTATACGGCGAAGAAAAGGATCGTGTGGTCCTGATCCGTCAGTACCGCTTTCCCCTTGGAGGATACGTATACGAATTCCCTGCTGGGCTGGTGGAGGAAGGCGAGGATATGCTGGAAGCCGGGATCCGGGAAATGTACGAAGAAACCGGCCTGACCTTTGCCCCCGTGGAAGGCGGCAGCTATTCCCGGCCCTTTTTCACCACCATCGGCATGACCGATGAAAGCTGCGGCACCGTTTACGGCTACTGCAGCGGCATTCCCACCAGCAGCCATCAGGAAGCCAGCGAGGAAATTCATGTGATTCTGGCCGACCGGGAAGAATGCAGGCGGATCCTGAAGGAAGAAAATGTAGCCATCATGTGCGCCTATATGCTGATGCATTTTATCGCCTCCCAAGGGGATCCCCTGTCTTTTCTCAAGGAAAATCGGGATTGAAATTCTTTGATATAAGAGGTGTTTCTATGTCTCACACCATTGCCGCCGTTTCTACCGGCAGCCAGGTCAGCGCCATCGGCATCATTCGCCTGACCGGGGATGACTGCATTTCGGTCTGCGACCGGGTTTTTACATTAAACAGCGGAAAATCTCTGCAAGACGCTGCCGACCGGCGGCTGTATCTGGGCACACTGCGGGATAAGCAGGGCAGAACCATCGACCAGTGCATGGCCGTGGTCTCCCGAGGGCCCCACTCCTACACCGGCGAGGACACGGTGGAATTTCACTGCCACGGCTCCCCGGCGGTGCTGGCCGCCGGTTTGGAATCTCTGTATCTGGCCGGGGCCCTGCCCGCCAAGCGAGGGGAGTTTACCAAGCGGGCCTTTTTGAACGGGAAGCTGGATCTGACCCAGGCGGAAGCGGTGATTGATCTGATCGAAGCGGATACCGCCGACGCGGCCGCCAACGCGGCGGGGCAGGTAGGCGGCGCGCTGCAGCGGACGCTGGAGCCTATTTATGGGGATTTGAGAGATCTGTGCAGCCATTTCCACGCGGTTCTGGATTATCCGGACGAGGATATTGAGGACTTCGGCCTGAATAATTACCGCAGCACCCTGTGCCAAGACATTGCCGGCCTTCAGAAGCTGATCAGTTCCTACGCCCAGGGGCGGATCCTGCGGCAAGGAGTGGCGGCGGCCATTGTGGGCAGGCCCAATGTGGGTAAGTCCAGTTTGTTAAACGCCCTGGCAGGATATGAACGGGTGATCGTAACCGATATTCCCGGAACCACCCGGGACACGGTGGAAGAGACCGTGCTGCTGGGCTCCACCCGGCTGCGGCTGATTGACACCGCCGGGATCCGGGAGACCACAGACCTGGTGGAAGCCATGGGGGTGGAGCGATCCCGGCAGGCGGTGGAACACGCGGATCTGGTGATCTTCGTCTGCGATGGCTCCCAGCCCCTGACCCAGGAAGATGAGGCCATCCTTCAGCTTTGTAGCGGCCACAAAAACGCTGTTGCTTTACTCAATAAGTCCGATCTGGGATGCCGGATCTCTCAGGAGGATCTGCCCTTTGCCACGGTGATCCCCGTCTGCGCCAAGACCGGGGAAGGACTGGCGGGGCTGGCCCAGGTGGTGGAGGCTATGTTTGGAACCGGCGCTCCCTGCGACGGCACCATTTTGACCAACACCCGCCAGTATGACGCCTGCCGCCGGGCTTATGAAGCCCTGCTCCGGGCCTTGGAGGCCATGGATCTGGGGCTGACCCCCGACGCGGCGCTGACAGATGTGGAAAATGCCATGGAGGCTATGGGGGAGGTCACCGGCGCCACCGTCCGGGAGGATATCACCGCCCGGATCTTTGAACGTTTCTGCGTGGGAAAATAAAATACAGATACAAGAAGGATATTCACCATGATCTATTTAGACAATTCCGCCACCACCAAGCCCTGTCCGGAGGCAGTGGCCGCCGTCACCCAGGCCATGACCGAAAGCTGGGGCAACCCCAGCGCCTTATACGGCTTTGGCATTGACGCCGCCCATAATCTGCGCTCCGCCCGAAGCGCCGTTGCCAGGGCCATGGGCGCGGAGCCGGACCGGGTATTTTTTACCTCCGGCGGTACGGAAGCGGACAACTGGGCTGTTTTCGGGGCGGCGAAGCGGTACGGAAAGAAAAACAAGCACATCATCACCACCGCCATCGAGCACCACGCCGTTTTGAACTGCATGAAGGAGCTGGAAGCCCAGGGGTATGAGGTGACTTACCTGCAGCCGGACAGCGCAGGCCGGATCCCCTTAGAGGCGCTAAAAGCCGCCCTGCGGAAGGACACTTTTCTGGTTTCCATTATGATGGTGAACAACGAGGTAGGTTCCGTCATGCCCATCGCCCAAATGGCAAAGCTGACCCATCGGGTCAATCCGGAGGCGGTCTTTCACACCGACGGCGTGCAGGGTTTTTTGAAGGTTCCCTTCTCCGCCAAGACTTTGGGAGCGGATCTGATCAGCGTTTCCTCCCATAAGGTTCACGGACCCAAGGGCTGCGGGGCCCTGTATATCAGCCCCAGGCTCCGTTCCTTCCCGCCTTTGCTGCTTGGCGGCGGGCAGGAAGGTGGCTACCGCAGCGGCACGGAAGGGACGCCCGCCATTTTTGGCTTTTCCGCCGCCTGCGCCGCCGTGTCTCAGACCTTTGCAGAGGACCGGCAGCGGGAAGCGGCCATGCTCGCCCAGCTGGCGGATCGGCTGAGCGCCCTGGAGGGCGTGGTGATCAACGGCGCCCACGAAGCGCCCCATGTGCTGTCCGTCTCCATTCCCGGAGTGCCCACCCAGAACTCCATCAACATCCTTCAGGACGAGGGGATCTGTGTCAGCGCCGGGTCTGCCTGCGCCAAGGGACACCGCAGCCATGTGCTCACCGCCATGGGACTAAAGCCGGAATTGACGGATTCCAGCTTCCGAATTTCCATCTGCCGGGACACCGCCCAAGAAGAGCTGGACAAACTTATCTCTGTAATTCAAACTCAGATTGTTACAAGAACCAGGTAAATGTCTTTTTTACGGCTAATTTTAAAACTTTTTTCTCTATATTCAACCTTCTGTAAAAAACACTTGTATTCTCACTGTGGATATGCTATAATGCAAGAGCATTCGAAAAAACTTTCCTGAGAGGAGCATATTCATGAGCTATGTAGATGAAGTACTGGCCCGGGTCAAACAGCAGAACCCGGATCAGCCCGAATTCAACCAGGCTGTTTACGAGGTGCTGGAATCCCTGCGGGTGGTCATCGAGAAGAACGAGGACGCCTACCGCAAGAACGCCCTGCTTGAGCGGCTGACCACCCCCGAGCGGATCGTTATGTTCCGGGTACCCTGGGTAGACGACAAAGGACAGGTTCAGGTGAACAACGGCTACCGGGTGCAGTTCAACAGCGCCATCGGCCCCTACAAGGGCGGCCTGCGGTTCCACCCCAGCGTCAACTTAAGCGTCATCAAGTTCCTGGGCTTTGAGCAGGTGTTTAAGAACTCCCTCACCGGCCTGCCCATCGGCGGCGGCAAGGGCGGTTCCGACTTTGATCCCAAGGGCAAGTCTGACCGGGAAATCATGGCCTTCTGCCAGAGCTTTATGACCGAGCTGTGCAAGCACATCGGCGCGGATACCGACGTGCCCGCCGGCGATATCGGCGTAGGCGGCCGGGAGATCGGCTACCTGTTCGGCCAGTATAAGCGGATCCGCAACCTGTACGAGGGCGTGCTCACCGGCAAGGGCCTGAGCTACGGCGGCTCCCTGGCGAGAACACAGGCCACCGGCTACGGCCTGCTGTACTTTACCGATGAAATGCTGCGCTGCAACGGCAAGTCCCTGAAGGGCATGACCGTGGCGGTCTCCGGCGCGGGCAACGTGGCCACCTACGCCATTGAAAAGGCCTGGCAGCTGGGTGCCAAGCCGGTAACCTGCTCCGACTCCACCGGCTGGATCTACGATCCTGAGGGCATTGACGTGGCTACGCTGATCCAGGTGAAGGAAGTTATGCGGGCCCGGCTGACGGAGTACGCCAAGATGCGGCCCAACTCCGTCTACCATCCCGGCAAGGGCGTATGGAGCGTCAAGTGCGACGTGGCGTTCCCCTGCGCTACCCAGAATGAGCTGCTGCTGGAGGACGCCAAGATGCTGGTGGCCAACGGCTGCATCGCCGTAGCGGAAGGCGCCAACATGCCCACCTCCCTGGACGCCACCGAATACTTACAGGAAAACGGCATTCTCTTCTGCCCGGGCAAGGCGGCCAACGCCGGCGGCGTGGCCACCTCCGCTCTGGAAATGAGCCAGAACTCCGAGCGCCTGAGCTGGACCTTTGAGGAAGTGGACGCCAAGCTGAAGACCATCATGGTGAACATCTTCCACAACATGGACGAAGCCGCCAAGGAATACGGCATGGAAGGCAACTATGTTGCCGGCGCCAACATCGCGGGCTTCCTGAAGGTGGCCGACGCCATGAACGCCCAGGGCATCGTGTAATCCGAAAAATACCCATAAAAATTTCCTCCCTATGCCATTCCATAGGGAGGATTTTTAAGCTTATAGGGTCTGTAAAAAGGCCCGAACCTGCTTTCGGTTTTTCAGAACAATCTTTTCCGCGTGGCGGGCCTTGGCCAGGTGCAGTTCATTGTCCGGCCGGTTGCGCTTGTTATAATTCCAGATCCATCGGATGAATTCCCAATCAAACCGCTCCGGGCACCCTGGGGCCATATCAGGGCGCACCTTGCCGTAGCTGCCCAGCACCCGCTGAAGCATCCCCAGCAGGCAGACCCAGCGGCTAAAGTCCAGGTAAATCACGGTATCACACCGGGCAATCCGCTTGTCCATGGTACGGCTGTAATTGCCGTCGATGATCCAGCGGTCTTTTTCCAGCTCCCGTTCCAGACAGTTGTCAAATTCCTCCCGGGTGGTATTGACCCAGCCTTCCCGCCACCACAGCTGATCCAGATGTACCACAGGAAGCCCAAGCTTATCTCCCATGGCCCGGGCCAGGGTGGATTTTCCGCTGCAGGAGCAGCCGATGATTAAAATTCGTTCCATACTTCCCCCTTATTTTTCATGTAAAAGGAGACAATTCCCGAAAGAATTGTCTCCCCAGGCTGTTGAAAAACCCCTTCGGGGCTTTTCAACAAAGGAGTTGCAGTCTGCTTCGCGCACTCCTTGTGCGCCTATGGCGCACAACTCCCACACCGCGCAGCCTGAGATGTATTTTCTGCCAGGTACATGCCCCGGCAGAAAATGATTGAATCTTTTTTGCCGCTGCGGCGGCAAATTCTGCGAAGCTTTTTCGACACTCTGAGGAGACAATTCCCGAAAGAATTGTCTCCCGTTTTTTGTCTGTATGAACTCTAAATGAGCGGATTTGAAAAATGCACAATATGCTTATCTGGTTAACTCAGCTTCCGCAAAAAACCAGGTTTTCTATCAGAAAGTATGATGCAAATGGGGGAAAG
>CALWXR010000090.1 GCA_944385535.1 uncultured Oscillospiraceae bacterium | reverse complement strand
GCGCTGGCTCATGTGGTGCTGGTGGACATCCGCAGCAAGTCGATGTGGGCGCAGTTTGGCCGGGCTGAGATTCGGGAGAAGCTTCTTGCACAGAAGGAGTCCGCTGGCCGTGAGAGAGCCAAAACGCTCCAAGCAGAATTGAGCGCCATCGACCGGCGGCTGCCGGAGCTTGATCGTCTGGTACAGTCCGCCTACGAGGACAAGGTGCTGGGCAAAATCCCGGAAAACCTCTGCGTCCAGCTTTTGAATAGCTACGAGGCCGAGCGCAAGGCCAAGCAGGAGCGCCGCCGGGAGCTGATGGAGCAGCTTGCCGCCAGCCGGGAAAATGAGCAGTCTGTGGACGCATGGCTGGACATGGTGCAGGATTATTACAATCTGGAAGAGCTTGACCGCCCTACGCTGGTGCGGCTCATCCAGAAAATCGAGGTCGGCGAAAAGCGCATGGTGGACGGCCACGAGGAACGGGACTTCAATATCTACTACAATTTCATCGGGCATATCGACCTATAAGGCTGTCATGCTTTATGCGAAGTGAACTAACGAGTGGTACGCGCGGGACATCAGCAAAAAGCGCCGTATCAGCAATAAGATCAAGGGCAATGCCGGGGAACCGATGGGACAGCCGCCTTATGGCTATATCAAGGACCCGGAGAATCCCAAACATTGGATCATTGAAGAAGAAGCTGCCAGCATTGTCCGTCGTGTGTATAGCATGACGTTAGACGGTATGGGAACGGAACAGATTGCCGCTCAGCTTGAACGGGACGGAATCCTTACTCCAAGGGCCTATTGGCACCAGCGTGGTGTCAACCGCCCGGGCAAAGGAGATCTTCGGCATCCCACCAAGTGGAATAAAACCACCATTATCCAGATGCTTTCTGTACAGGAGTATTGCGGGGATATCCTCAATTTCAAAACTTACTCCAAGTCTTACAAGAATAAAAAGCGGATTGACAATGACCGTGAGAACTGGGTGGTTTTCAAGGACGTGCATGAGCCTATTATCGAGCGTACCGTTTGGGAGCAGATTCAGGAGAAACGCGGCAAAATCCGTAAGCGCAAGCCAAAAGACGGCGAACGAAACATTTTCAGCGGCTTGCTGGTCTGCGCGGATTGTGGGCACAACCTGAACTATCACTTTAACCAGGGCAATCACGATATCAAATATTTCAACTGTTCCAACTATAAGGGAAACCGGTGCATCTGCACATCAACCCATTATATCCGGGTAGATTTCCTGGAACAGGTGGTTCTGGGAGAAATCAAGCGGCTCACCAAGTACGCAGTGCATTATGAGGACGAATTCTTACAGGCTGTTATGGGCAGTACCCAAAAAACGGCAGAGTCGGAACATAAGCGCAAACAAAAAGAGCTCGCAGCAATGCAAGCCCGTGATAGTGAACTGGATGGCCTGTTTGAACGGATTTACGAGGATAATCTCTCCGGTAAGTTGTCTGACGAACGCTTTGCCAAAATGTCCCAGCGTTACGAGGCTGAACAGGCGGAACTGGCGGAGAAAATGAGAAAGCTCCGCAAGGAAATAGAAAAGCTGAATAGTGAATCTGTTTCCACCGACATGTTCCTGTTCACCGTTCGCAAGTACACGCGGGCAAAGAAACTGACACCCCGAATGCTCAATGAGCTGATCCAGCGCGTTGAGGTACACCAGGCTGAAAGGATTGACGGCGAGTGGGTTCAAAAACTGACCATCTACTACAACTGCATTGGAGCCCTGTTCATCCCGGATACCGATACTCTGCCTGCCCCGGATGTGACGGTGAATACCCGCAAAGGCGTGTTCGTCACCTACGAACCGGCTCAAAATGAGCAATAAAATAACGAGTGTTCTCACAGGATATCAAATCCTATAAGAACACTCGCCATGTTCCGGATCTTGGGAATGGAGCGGTGGCAGACCGTCAGCTTTCTCTGGGCCCTGATCCCGGCGGTAAACGCCATTGTGTTCTGCCTGGTGCTCATCGCCCCCATCGCGGGAGAGGGAAAAACCATGACCATCCCCCAGCTGCTGCGCAGCAGAGTCTTTTGGGTGCTGTTTTTATTGATGGTCTGCGCCGGAGTCTCGGAGCAGGCCATGAGCCAGTGGGCCTCTGCCTTCGCCGAACGGGGCCTGGGTGTGAGCAAGACCCTGGGAGATCTGGCCGGCCCCTGCTTCTTCTCCATTATGATGGGCCTGGCCCGGGTGCTCCACGCCAAGCTGGCAGGAAACGTAGATCTGACCCGTTACACCGCCGGATGCGCCTTGCTGTGTATCCTCAGTTACGTCATCGCGGTGCTACCCCTGCCCCCGGCGGTGAATCTGCTGGGCTGCGGCCTGTGCGGCTTTTCCGTGGGCGTATTCTGGCCCGGCACCTTTTCCATGGCAAGCCAAAGCTGTCCTGCGGGGGGCACCGCCATGTTCGCCCTGCTTGCCCTGGGCGGCGACTTGGGCTGCTCCTTCGGACCCACCCTGGTGGGCATGGTATCGGGATTTTGGGGCGATCAGCTGAAAGCCGGCTTCACCGCCGCCCTTCTCTTCCCGGTTATGATCCTGGCAGGATTGGGGCTTCTGAAGGAAAAAACAGCACATTAACCTATAACGCCAATTAAACAGCCAGCATTTCCTGTTAGTTTCCACAATCTTTCTTCTGTCCTTGAAAAAGCCCTTGACAGAAGAAAAAAGAAGTGCTACGATGCTAAAAATTGAATCGCTTAGATAGAGGCGCGGGTTTCATCAGTACATACCGGCAAGGCCAGGCAGCCGCCGATGTGGAAAGGGGAAACCGCCGAAGGGCAGCATTCGCCTGAACATGCTGTGCCTGGGCCGTCAGAGAAGATCTGCCGGACTGTCACATAATCCTGTGAAGCGCTATCGAAGCTAATCGGACAGTTCCCCTTTTCGGGGGCCATTGGATGATTGCTTTTGGACCGCTTTTCCAGGCGGTTCAATTTTTATTTTCATTTGAGAAAGGTGAACGAATATGAAAAGAGTAATCGCAATGCTTCTGGCCCTGACCATGACCCTGCCCCTGCTCACCGCCTGCGGCAGCGGCTCCTCCGGTATTGAAGACGGCGTGCTCACCGTTGCAATGGAATGCGCCTATGCCCCCTACAACTGGACCCAGTCCGACGACAGCAACGGGGCCGTCCCCATCAAGGACTCCACCGACTACGCCTTCGGCTACGACGTGATGATCGCGAAATTCATCGCCGAGAAGCTGGACTGTGAGCTGGAGATCGTCAAGAGCGACTGGGAGTCCATCATCCCCGCCATCCAGTCCGGCACTGTAGACGTGGGCATCTGCGGCCAATCCATCACCGCCGAGCGGCTGGAAATGGTGGACTTTACCGACCCCTACTACTACGCCACCATCGTCACCCTGGTGAAAGAGGACGGCGCCTATGCCAACGCCGCTTCTGTTGCGGATCTGGCCGGCGGCACCTGCACCAGCCAGCTGAACACCATCTGGTATAACAACTGCCTGCCCCAGATTCCCGACGCCAACATCCTGCCCGGTCAGGAAAGCGCCCCGGCTATGATCGTGGCCCTGACCTCCGGCCGTGTGGACTACATCGTCACCGACCAGCCCACAGGCCTGGCCGCGGTAGCCGCCAACCCGGGACTGAAGCTGCTGGACTTCACCGGCACCGAAGGGGCCTTTGAAGTTTCCGAAGAGGATGTGAACATCGGCATTTCCGTGAAGAAGGGCAACTCCACCCTGGTGGAAGCCATCAACGGCGTCCTGGCGGAGCTGACGGAGGAGGACTTTACCAATATGATGAACGAGGCCATTTCCGTTCAGCCTTTGAGCGAGTAATGATGCAGCACGCCGCCGGAGAGCATCCTCCGGCGGCACGCTTTGGTTTTTTATCAATAAAAAGGAGCTGAAAACCTATGTGGACATCCATCCAGGAAGCCATCTTTCAAGCGGTAGGGACTTCTGTGGGTTCTATGTCTTTTGGGGAGCGTATTCTCTATCTCATCGCCGAATACGGCCCCTCTTACGTAAAAGGCGCGGGCAATACCCTGCTCATCGCCCTGATTGCCACCGCCATCGGCTGTATCATCGGCCTGGGGGTGGGCGTAATCCAGACCATTCCCGTCTCCAAGCAGGATCATCTGGCAAAGCGCATTGTGGTGCGTTTCATCCAGGCTCTGCTGCGGATCTATGTGGAAGTGTTCCGGGGCACCCCCATGATGATCCAGGCCGTATTCCTCTACTACGGCGCGGCCCAGCTGTTTAACATCTACATGAGCACCATGTTCGCCGCCTACTTCGTGGTATCCATCAACACCGGCGCTTACATGGCGGAGACCGTCCGGGGCGGCATTCTCTCTGTAGATCCCGGCCAGACCGAAGGCGCGAAGGCCATCGGCATGACCCATGTGCAGACCATGCTGTGGGTGATCCTGCCTCAGACCCTGCGAAACATCCTGCCCCAGATCGGCAATAACCTGATTATCAACATCAAAGACACCTGCGTGCTGTCCGTCATCAGCGTGGTGGAGCTGTTCTTCGTCCACAAGGGCGTAGCCGGGGCGCTGTACACCTACTTTGAGTCCGCCGCCATCACCATGACCATCTACCTGATTATGACCCTGATCTGCGCCAAGCTGCTGCGCTGGTGGGAGAAGAAGATGGACGGCGCCGACAATTACGACCTGGCCACCACCGACACCCTGGCCCACACCACCGGCATGTACGACTATCCTGGCAAAGGCAGCCCCTACGATGAGCGGAGCAAAGAGCTGGGACAGCGCAGACATAAGAAAGGAGGGCGCTGATATGGCCGATACCATTTTGCAGATCCGTCATTTAAACAAAGCCTTCGGCAATCACGAAGTGCTGAAAGATATCGATTTCACTGTGGAGAAGGGAGACGTCACCAGCATCATCGGCGCCTCCGGCTCCGGCAAATCCACCCTGCTGCGGTGCATCAACCTGCTGGAGACCCCCACCAGCGGCGAAGTCCTCTACCACGGCCAGAACGTGCTGAGTCCCGGCTTTAACGCTCCCGCCTATCGGACCCATGTGGGCATGGTCTTTCAGTCCTTCAACCTGTTCAACAATATGACCGTGCTGGAAAACTGCATGGTGGGCCAGCTGAAGGTGCTGAAAAAATCCAAAGAGGAAGCCCAGGCCGCCGCTATGAACTATCTCGAAAAGGTGGGCATGGCCCCCTACATCAACGCCAAGCCCCGGCAGATCTCCGGCGGTCAGAAGCAGCGGGTTGCCATTGCCCGGGCCCTGGCCATGGAGCCGGAGGTGCTGCTCTTTGACGAGCCCACCTCCGCCCTGGATCCGGAAATGGTGGGCGAGGTGCTCACCGTCATGCAGCAGCTGGCCAAGGAGGGCATGACCATGCTGGTGGTCACCCACGAAATGGCCTTCGCCCGGGACGTAAGCAGCCGGGTGGTCTACATGAACCAGGGCGTCATCTGCGAGGCGGGCACGCCCCAGCAGATCTTCGGCGACCCCCAGCGTCAGGAAACCAAGGATTTCCTGTCCCGGTTCCGTAATTGCTGAAAAAGGCGTTGTCTCAAAACTTTCGTTTGAGACAACGCCTTGTGCAATTTGTCCAACTTGATATTTCAAGTTGGACAAATTGCTCGCCTGCGGGCGGGTTATTGAACGCGCAGGGGGCCTCAAGGCCGGCCCCCCGCACACGCCCCCCGCCAAGCTTTTGTGCATCTGTTTTCATTGGGCTATTTTGAGACCAATGTCATTAAGATAATGACGCATTTCTTAAAGCAGAACAAATAAAACCGGAGCGACCTGTGGTGGAGAAAAGGCCACAGGTCGCTTTTCAGCCCAAAAGGCATGACAAATGAGCGAATTAAAAAATCCGCTTAAAAAGAGTATTCAAGAAAGAGAAATTATGCTATTCTATAGTAGAAACCTGTAAATCGAATGTGATTTGTATGTCTTGGCTCCTTGCGACCGGGGCGAATTGGCACAAGGAACTTAAGCAGCAAGGTTTCAAGCTTAGGTGGAGACACGCTCCCACGAATGAATTGTCTGCAAATATGTACAGCAGCGGAAAAGTTCACTTGATAGGTGTATTTTCTGCTGGCATTACGGTTGAGTATGTGAGAAGTAATCAATTCTGTAAAGTTGTACATAATGAGTCTGGCGAAGATTTCCTGGAAGACGTGCTCCACCTTTTTGCATTGAAGCATACGCAGACCAACGGTTTGTTTCAGTTGGCGAAAAGCTGTCTCAATTCCCCACCGAAGTGAATAGAGGTGTTTCAATTTATCCAAAGGAAAGGTATTGGAATCCAGGTTGGTAATCAGGGTTTCGAAAGAATCCTCGCCAATGGGAATACGAACAATTCGAAAGGAAAGCGGATAGAATTCCTCGCTTTTAAGAGGTAGATAATCAAATTTGGCAGAACTGGGCAAAAAGCGATAAACATCCGGTTGTTGTGACATAAGGGCTTTGACCGCTTTTGTTTGCTTTCGTGTTAGCAGGATATTGACTGGCAAATCAAACTCTACTGCATCAGGCAGTGATATTTTAGAGATAATTCCTTTGTAATCCCGTAGCCGAATTAGATAATTCCAGCCTCTGTTGTGGATATGGGCGATGGTATTGTAGGCTTCATAGTTCCGGTCCGCAATAATAATTGTGGGGGCAGAATGATGTAAATGGCCTATCATTTCCATGAGAGCGGCATTTTCGTTGGCTTTTCTGGTCTTTTGCGCAACTGCATCTACATAGACACCTGCATTTATGTCATACAGCGCACTTAAATGCATCAGGCTGAAATGGGATTTCTTTTCAGACGCAGGAATATACGAATCCGGATCTTTGGGATTTGTAGGAAATTGAAGATCTGAGCCATCGGCAGCAAGTAGTCGGTATCCGCAATACAGTTTTGGCGTAACACTTTTTTCGACAAACTGGCGGAAGATGGTTTCCAAAGCCAGTGGCTTTAATTTGCCGCGCTGCTGCACAAAAGCCGGCACAGAAGCTGTTTCGAGAGAGTAACGCCAATGCTTCAATAATTCATTGCGCAAAGGATCGCCGCCCATCCCGACCAAAATGGATAGTAATTCCTCCATGGGAATCTTCCGCTTTCTCGTAAAATCGTGTCCTGGGTTATTGCAGAATTCATCCGAATGTTGTGCGATATCATGGATGATTGCTTTTAATGTCTTCCGAAGATGCTTAGGGTAGTTTTTCATGGGGCAACCTCCTCAAAAATGCTTTCAAGGCGGCTTGCCCGATTTTTTATAATTTGTCAAGCACTTTTTTGCTTTTTTAGAAAAAAAGTACCCCATACTCCTATTTCGAAGCATGGGATACTCATGTTATTTTAACTTAATGACATTG
>CALWXR010000089.1 GCA_944385535.1 uncultured Oscillospiraceae bacterium | reverse complement strand
CGAAGATTTTGTTTCAAAGCATAATTTACTGTTTGGCCTGTCCCAGATCGTAGTTTACGATTGTTATCATAGACTGCCAGCAAGAAATCTGCATGATCTACCATATAATAATTTCTCTTTTTATAATCGGATGCAGTTCCACTTTGTCCTATAACAATACATTTTGTGGCATTATGAATAATTATCTGCAACCGCTGTTTGCTCATTGCATCCCATTTCGAATCATGCCCTTCAAATGGAAGTGCAACAATTAACTCAATATCTTGATATCCCGGTTGTTCTTTGAGATATAAGAGTTGTTCGGCTGCCCACATATCTACCCCTAATGTACCTCCAACATAAAAGCGGAAAATACCTTCTTCATCATGCAAATGACAAAATGTTTTTAGCATTGCTTTTTTTATCTTTTTGCACAACGAATACCCTTCATTATACTTGAACTTAAATCGAGTTGGACGGTGCCCAGTAATGGCACAAGCGTATGTTTTTTTCAAAAACTTCACCCCACTTCAAATCTCACGCAAACAAAAATGAAATAACGCAAATAAAACGGCGCAAATAGGCATATATTCATTATTATAACACATACTATGTTTATAATCCAGGCATTTCATCTGTTATCCTTGTATATAGCGAGGTGAGGATATGGATGAAGAATTTATCCGCAATCGGATCACCGAATTGCGTTTGAAAAAAGGCGCATCGGAATATCAAATGAGTTTGGCTTTAGGACAGAACCGGAGCTATATTCAGGGGATTTCATCTGGTCGATCTCTTCCGTCAATGGCTCAGTTCTTAAAAATTTGTGATTACTTTGAGATTACCCCTTTGCAGTTTTTTGATGCAGAAGCGGTCAATCCACAGTTAATCCGTAAAGCGATGGACGGAATGCGAAAACTCAAGGACGAAGATCTGATTATGCTAATTGGCTTTATTAACCGACTGCAATCCAAGGACTGACGGCGGGGGTTTCGACCCATGGTCGTCTATTTTTGCAATTTTTCTAAATAACTATTACTTTTTTCTTCATCCGTAAGTATCTGTTCACCTGTACGGTTCAAGGGGGTATAAAAATGGACTGCCCCCCAGTCCACATACGAATCGGGCGGCAATTCTGCCGCCCGATTTTTGTTTCAAAGCCATCTGCAAAGGAGTAGGAATCCGCTGTCGGCAAAGTGGCAGACTGCTCCCCAGGTGTGGGATCAGGGGCGTCACAGGTATCCGCAGGAGCGCTTTCCGGCTGCACTGCCGGGGATTCATCAGACGCACTATCTTCCGACACAGGGACGTTTTCCGGCTCGTCAGGGCAGGGCAAGTCAGAGCATAAGGTATAGAGATTGCTGGTCTGTCCGCCATTCTTACGTTCGTCAAACCGGGCCTGTTTGACAATATATCCCGCCTTCACCAGCTCATCCAGCGCCCGCTTTACGGTGGACACCCCATAGCCGCACTTGGCGGCTATGGTCTTGATAGAGGGGAAGCACTCGCCCTCTTTGTTGCAATGCAGAACCAGGACTTGCAGCACAAGCCGCGCTCTGGGCTTCAGTTCAGAAGAAAATGCCCGCTCCATATACTCAAACTTTGCCATATTCCAATCCTCCCAATCATGTCTTGCTGTTACAGGCGTTTTTCTCCTGCAATATACTTCTCTACCAGCGGCCGGTAGATCTGCCCGTTGGCCCGATTCGCAAACAGGTCGTGGGATGCTGCCGCAACCTGCACATCTTCCCCAAAGAGTTCCATACAGTATTCCTGAATTTCCTGCGGCACACAGATCGCCACCGGGCGCACTTCTAACGAACCACACTCGGACAATGCCTTGTGGAACACCGGAATCTCATAGGGCAGGACACTCCCGCACAGGAGCCGGTGATCCGCATCACGGAAAATGGAAGTGGGTGTCTGCATCACGCCGCAGTCATAGATGATAAACTGATACGCCTTATCCGGCTCGTTGGTCAGGTAGCAGTCGATCCCATCAATGGTGTAATGCTCCCCATCCGGCACCGCTTCGTAGATGTTTAGCAGGAGCTGCAGGTGGCGGTTCTGATTGACTTCGATATACGCCACCTCCGCACCTCTGGCCGCCAGCCAGGACGCCAGGTTAAAGGCCGTCACCGTCACGCCGCTTCTGCGCTGCGAACCGGCCACGGCAATACGGACATTCCGGGCGTTCCAGCGGTACGGAATAATCTCATCCGGCTCCGGTGCTTTCTCGTGGCGGGAAACTGGCTGTTCATAGACGGGGGCCTTTACCACATACCGCTGCATTCCATCTTCGGACAGTGCTTCTGTCAGCTCGTCCAGGGCGTCCTCCATCGTTTCACCCGTAATCAGATTTACAACGCCGATGGACAAAAGCCGCTGTACCTCGCCGTTCACATCCTCGCAGCCGGAGAGGATGACGATGATCCGGGCAGAGAACATCATCTGAAAGGATTGCAGGGCAAGGGTGAAATCATTGCCGCTTTCCTCGATACACGCCGCATCCACCACAAAGAATTTGGCGTTGGCATAATTGCGCATATCTTTGGTCACGAAACTTTTCAGGCTGAACCGGCCGACCAGCTTCTTGGCGGGCAGAGTCATATTCCGCACAGCGGGGTCGATCAGATTACTTTTCTGGTTACTCGTCAAGTACAACAGCATAGGATTCACCTCCCACATTTTCAGCACTGGTTTTGTCATCCGCCCCACTGGTCAGCAAGAGGACGATGCCCACCACTACAATCACGATGTAGATAAACAGTTCAATCAGCTTGTTTCGGTTATTCATATCGCACCCCTTTAGTAGATCGCCCACAAGGGACCGCCTGCTGCGGCGCCCTTTCTGGCCTCATCCAGAATGATGGATATATCCCATTCCTGTTCGCTTCGCTTTTTACTGGCAGGATCGGCCACCAGGATTTTTCCTTCAGAGGTCACTCCGCGCAGCACCATAAAGTGGCCGCTGGATGTGAAGTGGCCTTTTGACATGAGCGCCACAATCAATTTCCCGGACGCCAAAGCGTCTACCACAGCCTGCGGGTCATCGGTGCTGATGCTTTCCCATTGAAGCCCAAAGCCCTCCGCAGCCCCCGGTATCAGCGAGTGATAGGACCCGTTGCCGGAACACCAATAGCCGTTCTGATACGCCCATTCTGCCATGGTGGGGGGATCAACGGTCTGGTCGGTCAGGCTGGATACCACAATCGCCATAGAAGTCGGGCCACAGCCATAACCGCCGATATTATCGGTTCCATACGGAAGATCGGCCCACCGTTCATCCAACTGATTGTAGTAGACAACCTCGGTCGCCCCATCTGTAAAGATGACACCCTCATAGCTCTGGCCGCTACCGTCTACATAGTCTTTCTCATAAATGCCGAGCTGCTGGTTGTAGCCGTAGTCCTTCTGAAAATCCTCCACCACGCTTACCTCATCTCCAATCAGCCATTGGGACAGCACGGAAAAGGGGCTGGTAATGAGGTACAGGATGAAGGCAATCAAAAGCAAAAGCCCCAGAACCGGGGCCAGGATCATAAACAGGATTCTTTTCCGGCTCTCGGAGTCGGTAGCCGCCTGCATAGCTACCTTTGCCAGAATTTTTGCAGTCAGCGGATCAACAGCCAAAAAATCACCTCCATAATCAGTCCGGTTCCATACCGGGGGCTTCCATCATCTGCTCCATTTGCAGATTGAACGCCTCCCGCCGTTTACCGGCGCTGTCGTCAATTTCAAACACCTTTTCTCCTTTGTCATTTTCCCGGACAGATACCATGTAGTCCCCATTGGCGATGAAGCAGGCCGTAAAGAGCGCCCGAATCGCCGGGGCAGGCATCCGTGAAATCTCAAAGGGGGTCGCAGCGCACTTGCTGCTCCAGGAAAAAAGGTTATGGGCGGCATCCGCCGTTATCTTCATCCAGTCATATTCAAATTCCTCTTTCCGCATCATCTTGGTAAAGTCGATTCCCTCCGGGCAGAGGTAGCGATCCATTTTCTTAAAAAGGGCCGGATGGAAAGCCATCAGGAAAAGGGCAGCATGATAGGAAGCGTCCAAATCACTGCCCCTCCAGCGTATGGCAGCCATCTTGTTGACCAGGTGTTCGTATCGTTCCGCATGGTTCATCTGAAAACCTCCTGTGTGAAATAAGTAAGGCGACCGGGATCGCTCCCGGCCGCCACCGAATTACCGGCCGCCAGCCTTGCCCATATAGGAAAACTTGTAGGCCGGAATCTCAAAGTTTACATGAAGTCGCTTGGACCCGATGATAAAGAGCGCGTGTCCGCGCCGCTTGCTCTCCAACAATTCCTGCTCCGCGTCCGTCAGGTTGTAGAGGTCTTTGGTTTCCTGAAGGTTTTTGCCGTCGCAGCCCATCAAGATTTTATAGCACGGAATATCCAAAAGGGCCTGCCCGTACATTTTGACTTCCGGGGCCAGGAAATCCACCACGGAATGAGAAATGATCGCCAGTCCAGCTTCATACTTTCTTGCCCGTTTCTCCACATTGCGCAGGAATACCAGGGACTGCGGAACCTGCGGGTCGATCATCAGATACGCCTCGTCACATACCAGCAGGCAACGCTCATTCCGGTCGCGGCTCATCTGTTCCCAGCACCAGCTCAACAGATTCAAATACTGCGTGCGCTTGACATTATCCGACGCATTTTGCAGGCCGTGGGTATCCAGACAAATAAACCGGGAATTGGCCTCCAGCGTGGTGTGGCCGTTCCACAGAAAGCTGTCGCTGCCCTTTGCGGCGTCGTACAGCAGCATTGCCAGATCACGGTATACCGGGTTTTCTTTGTTGGCCTCCGCTTTCTTTTCCAGCAGGGCGTGAAGGTCGGAGGGAATGGGAAAGTCCGTGGCCTTGAGCTGCCGAATATCCGTTTCCCAGAAGATACCGAACTGATTGTAAAGTTCAATGATCGTTTGTTTGAGGATCGCCTTCTGCATATCCGTCAGGCTGGGTAGATACAGGGAAAACTCGATCTCCAGCGTTTTCATGTGCAGCGCCATATCAGACATTCCGTTTCCTTCATCGGTATAGAGCTTGTCGGTTTCATCGTCATCGTCACGGGGCGCCGGTCTGATCTGCAAAAGGTTGGAGCGGCCGTTCTTCCCTCCGGCAGCATTGAGCCAGCTTCCATTCAGGTTCCGGCACATATCCTTATATTCGGATTCCGGGTCGATGCACAGGATTTTCGTACCCTTCATATATTCCGAAAGCATGATGTGCTTCACAACGGTACTCTTGCCGATACCGGCCACACCCATAATCACGAAACTGCTGTTGGTGCGGTCATTCCCGCGTTCCCAGGTGTCCAGAATCACCAGGCCGCCGTTGCTGTCCTTTGCAAAATAATAGCCCCGGCCATCGTTGTAACCGGAGCTGGCAAACGGGAACCCGCCCACAAAGGTACTCATGGGAATAATGCGGGACACGATGCTGTCCACCGTGGCGTTAGCCGGATAGGTGGGAGAAATGCTCTGGAACCCTTCCTTTTGGAGATTGGCGAGGGTGCGCACCTTGCACTTCTGGATGTTGAAGGCACTCTCCACACGGCGGCAGACCTTTGTGAAGTTGGCCTCATCCTGTGCAATCGGCATCACGGTCAGCGACATCATGGCAACCGTTTCGCCCTCTTGGTCGATTCGCTGCATGATTTTCTCGCCGTCCTCGGCGGCTTTCTCGGCGCGCTGCCGGGTCAGCGGGTCTTTAGCACTGTCAGCGGCGCCGCGCTGCTGGACAATGCTTTTGGAGATTGCGGAAATGAGCGCACCATTGTCAATGGGGGTAATCCCCACCGAAACGATGGTGCTGGGGATGTTGGTGATCTTGGAGAGCCAACCCATATCCACCTTCTGCGGATAGCGGACGGCGCCGTACACCTTGCCCAGATTTTCACCGATGACCAGACTGTTCCGCTTGATTTCCAGCCCCATCGGGGTAATGACATTTAACAGCGCTTCATTAACGGGAAGCACTTCTTCTTTTTTCTTAGAACCTAACAATGATCCACCTCCAACTGCTGATTGCGGTAAGGCACCCCAATGTAGTCCAGCACAGCGCCGCACCCCAGTTTGTTGATGCAGTAATCATACTGCTGGGGATGCGTCACCTGCATAAGCTGAAACCGGTTCGGCTCATGCTCCAGATGAACGCCGTACATACAATACATACACCCCGATCTGGAAACACCGGTGGTTTTCAGAATCGGGGTGCCGTTCTTCTTGCGGCTTTCAACAATCTCCCCATAGATAGGGGCATAGGGAATGCCGGTCATTTTCAAATACCGCAAAATATCTTCTTCCAGCCAGAACGCAAGGGGCTGGCTGAGAGGCCGCTGGCGCTCGAAGCCATTGCAGCCAAACTTGATCCAGGATTGCTCCCGCAGCTTGCTTTCGCAGGCCAGGACACCCGTAATCGGGTGCCGCCCGGACTGCCTTTCAAATTTGTTCAGCGGCGCCTTTTTCATGTGGTAACAACACCTTGCCGAAATCTTGAAGGGAGCGTCCAGAAGATATTTGTAATTCTCGCAGTTGTAGATCGACTTCTTTCCGTTCTTATCCAGCAGTTCTCCATTGATTCTTGCCAGACGGTAAGGTTGTCCCTTTCTTGCGCCATTGATAACATCCGAGATCTCTTTGGAGATGATCGGATAGCCGTACTTCTCAAGAATCTGAGTGAACGGATAGCGCGGGCGAAGCCAAATAACATTGTCCTTCGTTTTTACGAAATCGCGCAGTTCGGGGTATTCCAACCCCGTGTCAACATACACAGCAGGAATATCAGGGTAGACCCGCCGTGCCAGATCAAGCAGCACGGTGGAGTCTTTACCGCCCGAAAAGCTGATAAAGACCTGCCTATCGTACCGCATATACCATTCCATGATTCTCGTCTGCGTAACTCTGATTTTTCTTTCGAGGCTCCAACCCTGCATGATTTTCAAATCCTGCCGGGTGTGCTTCATACTTAGGCAACACCTACACTTTCCAAAATCGGGATCGCAGCATTGATGCCGGAATCCTCCAAATGCACATAGGCGGGGTTGTTGACCAGGTTGCACAGCCGGACAATATCCTGCTGCTCTAAAATCTCGGTCTGAATGCCGCTGTCCGAAAAATATCCGCCGAGCAGCTTGAGCTTCTGAAGCAGATCGCGCTCAACGCCATCGCTTACCCTATCCCAAATCTTGATGTAGAATTGCCGTTCCACAACCTCGCCGGAAAGAGCAAAGGCGCCCATTTCCACGATTTCCTGCTTCAGCAGTTCCTTTTGCTTCACATCGGAAGAAGAAGTGAGTGTGGCAGATAGCTCCGACAACAGCGGAGAAATATCTACCGGGCGGGATACAGCAAGAAGCTGAAACGGGTACTGTGCGCTGGACAGGCTCACCGTAAGCTGCTTGGCAATCAGCCGCTTTTCGTTTTTGCTGAACAGTTCTGTGCTGATCGGGTAGATCTTCAGATACGCCAGAGCCAGATTGTCACGGGTATAGAGGAAGTTCCCCCGAATATCTTTCACATTCACAAACTCATTGGCGGTGATCTGGGCCAGTTCTTCCTTGTCCTTGTTCTTCGATTTTTTGTGTTTGGCCGACAACTTCAGAAAAATCAGCGTCCCACCGCCCAGCAGCGCACAGACGCAGATCATAATAATCGGCAAAAGCAATTTATCGACCTCGCT
>CALWXR010000088.1 GCA_944385535.1 uncultured Oscillospiraceae bacterium | reverse complement strand
TCACCGCCGGCTGGCAGACTATGAACGGAACCTTGGAGCTGCCGGTGCTCCTGATGGCTGCCATGTTTTCCTTCACGATCTTCGGCAGTGTGGAGTCCATCAACGACGCCGCCCATATCCTTTCTGTCACGGACTCGGTGCTGGACCGTCTGGAAGAACTGGAGGGAACGGAACTGCCGGATCAGGATGGGAAAGACGTCTCTTTGGAGCGTTACGACATCTGCTTCGACCATGTCTCCTTCGGTTACGGAACACGGGAGGTGATCCACGATGTTTCTTTCCAACTGCCGCAAAACAGCGCCACCGCCATTGTAGGGCCGTCCGGCAGCGGGAAGAGCACCCTCTGCGCACTGCTGGCCCGGTTTTATGATGTGGATCAGGGACGCATCACCGTGGGCGGCTATGACATCCGGAAGATGACCTGCGACAGCCTTTTACGCAACATTGCTATGGTATTTCAGAATGTGTATCTGTTCCACGACACCATCCGCAATAACATCCGTTTTGGCCGTCCGGATGCTGCCGAGGAGGATGTGATCGCCGCGGCCAAAACGGCCCGCTGCCATGACTTCATCATGGCGCTGCCCCAAGGGTACGACACCATGGTGGGAGAAGGAGGCTCCAACCTCTCCGGCGGAGAAAAGCAGCGCATTTCCATTGCCCGGTGTCTTCTGAAGGACGCCCCCATCATCATTCTGGACGAGGCCACCGCCAGCGTGGACCCGGAGAATGAGCATGAGATCCAGGAGGCGCTCTCTGCTCTGGTGCGGGGAAAGACTATCATCACCATCGCCCACCGTCTGGCTACGATCCAGAATGCTGACCGGATTTTAGTGGTGGAGGATGGGCGCATTGCTCAGCATGGCACCCATCAGGAGCTGATGAGCCAGGAGGGAACTTACCGGAACTTTATCGAGATCCGACAGCGGGCTGAGGGCTGGCGGATATAAAATAAGTACGAGGGGAGGTATATCTGCCTCCCCTCGTACTGTTTTGGAATGATTCTTTGGATTTTGGCTTTGTATCACTTTCGCTTTGCCATTTTCCTGTACTCCAGCGGGAGCAGGCCGGTGCTTCTTCGAAACAGTTCCGCAAACCGGCTGGATGTAGAATATCCTATCGTTTGAGCAATCTGACCAATTTGCAGATCGGTATGAGCCAGCAGATATTCTGCCTGACTCATGCGGCGCTGCTGTATATACTCTGTGATCGTGCAGCCATAGACCTTCTTGAAGCTGCTTTTGAGTTTTGTCGTACCCATGCAGGCGATTTGTGCCAGACGTTCTATGGGTACTTCACCAGCGTAATGATCACTCAAATAGGCCGCTACGGTTTGAATCCGTTCCAAATCCTGAGAAACCAGTTTGTGATCTGAAACTGAACGCTTTTTTTGATATTCAACCACCAGAGAGAGCGCCTCGGCTACCTTGCTCTCATAATAGAGTTTAGCTGCAATTCCGGTTCCACGGTAGCTCTGTAGTTCTGATAGAAGCCGGTACATTTCCGGGAAATCTGTTGTTTGGTCGATTTCCCGAAAAGCCTCGATGGGATTCCGATATTCTTCCGGATACTGTTTTTTCAAATAATCCTCATAATATGCAGGGGTGATCTCGATGCCTATGGATCGAACCGGTATATTTTTGTGGACGATTACTTGATATGGCTTGTATCCGCCCACATAGGTCTTGATACATCCGGCTGACAACCGGCGATACGGAGACAACTCTTCACCGGAGATGGAATCGTAACGGGTAATACTGAGACATTCCGGGAGATCAAATTCCAGCATAAAATCCTTATTGAAAGAGAAGTTGTGTATCTTGATGTCGAACAGATCCCTTTGCCCGTAGGTCCAATAGGAACCTTCGCCAACTTCCGGAGATAGCTTCCAGCAAAGCCCCAGAGGACCATACTGATCATTATCTGGTTCCGGTACAAAACCGTGCTTTTTCAGTAATGGCGCATAGTATTGCTCGATGATACCGGTCATTACAATAGATACGCCTCCCTTGTTTTGCAATGATTAGACGAATTTTTGAAATGATAAGACGAACCTTACTCCAAATGATTGAAAGCAGATTAAACATGGTGTAATTATATATAATGGTTAGCCACATCTAACCAAAGGATAGCATACCTATCTCATAAAGTCAACGCATTGCAAAATAGGAGGATCAACATGAGCAATCAAATCAATCCCGCAAAAAAGAGTCTCACTATCAAGGATCTTGTGACAACCGGCATTTTCAGCGCAATTTTCTTGGTGTTTACCATGATCGGCGGTATTTTCTTTGCACCAAACCCGGTTTTGACATTCTATATGCCGATGGGTGCAGCATTGCTGTGCGGCCCTGTATATCTTCTGATGATCGCCAAGGTGCAGAAGCGGTGGAGCATCACCATTCTTGGTATCATTATGGGGATCATCTGGTTCGTTACCGGAATGCACTGGGCTTTTTCTTTAGGCTATATCGGAATGGGAATTATCGCCGATCTGGTAGCTGGCGCGGGAGATTACCGCAATAAGGCGGTCAATCTGCTGTCCTATATGCTGATGTCGCTGGGCGGCGTTTACACCTATGTGGTGTTTTTTATTGATCCGCAAGGCTGGGCCAGCACGATGCTGGAAAACGGCACGGAACAGTCCTATATTGACACAATGAGCGCGTCTGCGCCCTCCTGGCTGTTGGCTGTCATCATTATCGGAACGCTGGCGATTGCTGCGTTCAGTGGTTGGATTGGTGGAAAGCTGATGAAAAAGCAGTTTGAAAAGGCTGGGATCACCGCATGATTGGCGGAGCGTTATCCACGCGCGGACTGTGGCTGGACCCCAGAACGAAGATATTACTGCTTCTGTTGTGTATCTTTTCTGCCATGATGGCTCCATCCTTACTCTACGAACTGGGCCTTGTGGTGCTGATCGGGCTACTCGGCGTTTGCTTCGGAAAGTGGAAGTATGCCTGGAAGGGAGTACTGTTCTATGCGCTGATCGTTCTGCTCACCATCTGGATCATGGATACCATGACCGGAACTTGGCGCACCATGTTTATCGCTTTTTTAGGGTTATTCCATAAGGTCTATCCCTGCGGGATGCTGTCTGGCATTGTCATTTCCACTACAAAGGTCAGCGAATTCCTCTCGGCGATGAATCGCATCCATGCACCCCAAAAGCTGGTAATCCCCTTGGCCGTCATGCTGCGTTATATCCCTACCATTCAGGAGGATTGGCGGTTTATCAAGGACGCAATGCGGATGCGGGACGTCTCGCCTTCGCTTAAGGGGTTCCTGACGCATCCCGGAATAACGGTGGAGTGTATCTATGTTCCGTTGATGATGGCGGCATCCAAAGCGGCGGATGAACTGTCCATCGCTTCTATCACCCGCGGCATTGAAAACCCAAAGCCTCGAACTTGTCTGGTGCAGATCCATATCGGGTTGATGGATATTGCGGCAGTCTTTTGCTTTGCAGGCGCACTGGCTGTCGGGCTTTATGGAAAGGGGATGCTGGGATGATCGAGTTAAAGCATGTATCATTTACTTATCAAGGACAAACAGGAGACGGGCTGCATGACATCAACCTGACCATAGAGGACGGAGAATGTGTTCTGTTCTGTGGCCGGAGCGGCTGCGGAAAGACCACCATCACGAGGCTTGTAAACGGCTTGATCCCACAATTTTACGCAGGAGAGCTGGCGGGCAGCGTACTGGTGGATGGTCAGGAAGTCCGTGATTTTCCTATGCACCAGATTGCCGCAAAGGTTGGATCGGTGTTTCAAAACCCAAGGACACAGTTTTTTAATGTGGATACAGACAGCGAGATCGCTTTTGGTATTGAAAATCAAGCACTTCCAGTTTGCCAGCTGAGAGAACGCGTGGATCGGACATCGGCAGAACTTCACATTGAAAATCTCCGTAATCGCAACATTTTCGAGTTATCCGGTGGAGAAAAGCAAAAGATAGCGTTTGCCTCAGTCTATGCAATGAATCCTCAAATATATCTTTTGGATGAACCGTCCTCTAATTTGGATATGCGTTCCATTCAAGAATTGGGAGAACATCTCAGGCTGATCAAATCACAGGGAAAAACCATATTGATTGCAGAACATAGGTTATACTATTTGATGGATCTGGTGGACCGGATTGTGTATTTGGAACACGGGAAAATCATGCAGGTCTTTACGCCGGAAGCATTTCGACAGCTGTCGGAGGATACCCGGGAACAAATGGGCCTTCGAGCGATTGATTTGCATCGTGTTCTCCCACCGCGGAATCATTCCCTTGCGCCTGTTTCAGATCCTATCTTGGAACTTAACAATGTAGCCCTTCACTATAAGAAGAGGACCATTTTGCACGACATCAGCCTTACAGCAGCAAAGGGAGAGGTAATTGGCGTCGTTGGCCACAATGGGGCCGGAAAAACGACCTTTTCCCGTGCTTTGTGCGGGCTTCACAAGGCCTGTGATGGTCAATTCTTTTGGAACGGTCTGTCCATGGATCACAAAGATCGCCTGCGGCATTCCTATATGGTCATGCAGGATGTGAACTACGAGCTTTTTGCGGATAGTGTGGAGTCAGAATGTACATTCGGTATCCGCAATCCGAAACAGACGCTCGTTGACGCAACACTGGAAGAGTTGGCCCTGGCCCCATTCAGAGACCGCCACCCCAATACCCTGTCCGGAGGTCAAAAGCAGCGGGTGGCGGTAGCGGTCAGCATGATTTGTGGGAAAGACCTGCTGGTGTTTGACGAGCCGACCAGCGGGCTGGATTTTGATAGCATGACACAGGTTGCGGGTCTGATCCGGCGGCTGTCTGATATGGGAAAAGTCATCTTTATTGTCACACATGATTTTGAATTTGTCAGTCGTACCTGTTCCCGCATCCTCCACTTTGATGAAGGAGAAATGCCCGACGATGTGCCTGTTACCATGGACGCTCTCCCTACATTGAGAGAATTGTTCTCCATTTCAGAAAGCAGGCCGGGACGGACAGAACACAGGAAAAGCCGATTCTGTGCTGCCGATTGCTGACGATTGCAAAAGCCGCATGGCGGAATGTTCCCCATGCGGCCTCTTGGTTTCTATTAAGGATCTTTCCTTTCCATGTCGGTTTTTTCCGTGAAGTAGTTGCAGTATGCTCTGCGGTATTCCGCAGGGGAGCGTCCGGTGTTTCGCCGGAAGATCTCCGCGAAACGGCTGGGATTCTGATACCCAACAATGGCCGCCACCTGGCTCACCGGCAGGTCGGTTTCCCGCAGCAGCCGCCCAGCCTGCTCCGTGCGCTGCCCCTGAATGTACTGGGTAATCGTGCAGCCATACCGGACATGGAAGGCATCCTTCAGCTTGGAAATACTCATGCAGCCAATACGGCTGAGACGTTCCAGCGGCAGTTCATCCGCACAGTGGGCCGTGATGAAGGCTGCCACATCGGCCAGCCGTACCATATCCTCCGCACTGACAGAACGGCGGTTCTTGCGCTTCAGGTGCCGCTCTGCCACCAGCGCCACCGCCTCCGCCACCTTCCCATCATAAAACAAGCGGGCGGGAAGCCCCTCCCCCCGGTAGTCGCGCACCTGTTTCAAGAGCTGCACCATTTCCGGGAAGTGTTCTGTCTGATCCAGCGTTTGAAAAGACTCCAGCAGGCTTTGATACTCCTGGGGAAACTGGCGGCGCAGATAATCCCGGTAGTAAGCCGGGGTGATCTCCACGCCAATGGAAACGATGGGGATCTGCCTGTGGATGAGCGCCCGGTATGGTTCCCGACCTCCGATAAAACTTTTGACACAGCCTGGAACAAGACGGCGGCAGGGGGAGAACTCCTCACCGGAAATGGATTCATACCAGGTGACACTGAGACTCTCCGGCCAATGGAACTCCAGCAGCTGATCCTCATGGAAAAAGAAATCATGGATCTTGATGGTATAGAGATCCTGCTGCCCGTAGGTCCAGAAAAAACCGCCGCCCTGCTGGGAGGTGTGCCGCCAGCACAGCCCCATGGAGCCGTAACGCCGGTTCTCCGGATCTGGAAGAAACCCGTGTTCCTCCATCGCCCGGCCATATTGCTGCTCCAAGTCTTTATTTGCCGCCATAATCTGTCACCACCTCGATCAGCCACATCTCCACCCCAATCAGCCGGAACCGCGCCCAAAGCCTTGCGATACCGCTGTTTTGCCGGTAGGATGGATGTTGGTTAGTATCTGCTAACTAAAATATCACTTCCCGGCGCTCTCGTCAAGCCGGGGGAAGGAGGAACAGACGATGAAAGAAAAACGGCCATCACCGGTGATGCGGCTGCTGCAGTGGGCCGGGCCGGAACGGAAATGGCTGATCCTGTCCGTTTTGTGTGCCTTTGGCAGCGGTATTCTGGTCATCACATCGTATATCGGCATTTACCGGCTGATGGATGCGGTGCTCTCCGGCGCCTGTACCAAAGCAGTTATCGCCGACTGCGCTTTGCTGGTCACGGCGGGCACCGTGGGAAGGCTGGTGCTGCTGGGTACTTCGGGTGTGCTGTCTCACAAGGGAGCCTATGGGGCGCTGTTTCGAGTGCGGTGCATGGTAACGGAGCATCTTGCCAAAGTGTCTCTTGGAGCCTTGGACGAGCGGAGCACAGGCGCGGTCAAGACCGTTCTCAATGAGGACATCGAGAAGTTGGAACTGTTTCTGGCCCACAACCTGCCGGAATTTGTGGCCTATCTCACAGGACCGGTTGTGATTTTCCTGTATCTGCTCTCCGTCAATGCCCCTCTGGCCCTGGTCTCCCTGCTCCCGCTGCCCCTGGCCGGCATTGTGATGGCGGTCATCTTCCGAAGAATGAAGGGGGTCTTGTCCGATGTCAACCGCTCCCTGGTAGGCTTTAATTCCGTGATGATTGAGTACATCTCCGGTATGCGGCTGATCAAAGCGTATAACATGGGCAGCCGCTCCTTCCAGAAATTTTCCCATGCCATTGAGGAGGAGAACCGGATCTGGAACCTGGTCACACACAAGACGGCTCCGCCCTATGCCGCCTTTCTGCTGCTGGTGGAGTGCGGAATGGTGCTGATGGTTCCAGTAGGCGGCCTGCTTTTCCTCCGGGGAAGCGTTACCGGCAGCGTATTTCTGCTCTTTGCCTATGTGGGCGGGATGTATCTCACCGAGATCCTGCCCCTGCAAAAACTGGCCACCACCTTTGCTCAGGCGCTTTCCGGCGTGAAAAAGGTGGAGGAGATCCTGGATCTGCCCACCTTTTCCAGTGGCGCGGCCTTTCCGGAGACCTGCGGCATTACCCTGGATCATGTCTCCTTTTCCTACGATGGAAAGACCGGTGTGCTCAGGGATTGCTCCCTCACTGTGGCGCCGGGGGAAAAGGTGGCGCTGGTGGGGGTGTCCGGTGCAGGCAAAAGCACCGTGATCCAGCTGATGGCCCGCTCTTACGATGTGACCCAGGGAACGGTCCGCATCGGCGGCAGAGATGTGCGGGAGCTGGACTACGAGGACCTGTTGGACCATATCTCTCTGGTGTTCCAGAAGACCTTTCTGACCCGGGGAAGCGTGCTGGAAAACATTCGCATGAACTCGGGAGCAACACTGGAGCAGGTGCGCGAGGCTGCCAGACTGGCGCAGATCGATGATTTCATCCAATCGCTGCCCCAGGGCTATGAAACCAAGGTGGGTACTTTCGGCTCCCGTTT
>CALWXR010000087.1 GCA_944385535.1 uncultured Oscillospiraceae bacterium | reverse complement strand
ATGGAGATCTGGGACAAGCTTTGTCCAAGGCCGGAAGTGGTGGACTATGTCAAGCAAGTGCTTCGCCAGCGGACGGATCACCGGGAGGTGCTCCAGGCAGCGGCCTACTTCAAGCGGATGCGTACCAGCTACGCCAGCTCCGGAAGAAGCTTTGCCTGCCACAGAGGAAGAGGAACAGCAGTCCAGCTACGAAGCCCAGTGCAATTACTACACGGATAAGATCATGACAAATCCGGATTGGACAATGGCTGGGATCTTTGCGGATGAAGGCATTTCGGGTACCTCTACCAAAAAGCGTGAGAATTTCAACCGGATGATTCGAAGATGCAAGGCGAAGAAAATAGATTTGATTCTGACCAAATCTATCTCCCGATTTGCCCGGAATACACTGGATACCATCAACTACACCCGCATGCTCCGGGCCATGGGAATCGGGATCTGCTTTGAAAAAGAGAACATCAACACCCTGGACCTGGACAGCGAAATGCTGATTACCATGCTGGGCGCCTTCGCTCAGGCGGAAAGTGAATCCATGTCCCGGAATATTGCCTGGGGTAAACGGCAGGCTATCCGGGAGGGGAAGGTAAGTGTCAACTTCAAACGGCTGTATGGCTATATACTTGGGGAAGACGGCTCACCGGAAATTGACCCGGAAAAGGGAGCGATTGTACGAAGAATCTTCCTCCGCTATCTTAGCGGGGACAGCCTGCGGATGATCCAAGACAGATTGAATGAAGATAACATTCCGGGCCTGACGGAAGGGAAGCCCTGGCAGATTTGCGGCATCAAAGGAATCCTGATCAATGAAAAGTACTGCGGAGATGTGCTGGGACAAAAGACCTTCAAGGATCGGGTCATAGGAGGAAAGGTGATCAAAAACACCGGCCAGCTTCCGCAGGTACTGATTCAGAATAACCATCCGGGAATTGTCAGCCGGGAGACATTCTACGCAGTGCAGGAAGAGATGAAACGCCGGGGAGCGGCCAAAAGCCCCTCGGCAAAATCGCCTACAGGCCGTACCAGCTATACCAGCAGATATGCCCTCTCTGAGCGGCTGGTGTGCGGCGAGTGCGGCACTTTGTACCGCAGGTGCACGTGGAACATCAGGGGTCAAAAAAAGATTATGTGGCGCTGTGTCAGTCGGTTGGACTACGGGAAAAAATACTGCCATAACTCCCCGAGCATGGAGGAGGGGCCCTTACAGCAGGCAATCCTGAATGCTATCAACTTCAGAATGTCTCCCAAAGAGGAACTGGCGGAACAGATTGCCGATGCCATGCGCCTGGAGATAGCGCCCTCCGGGGGTGCTGCATCATTGGGGCAGATTAAGAATAACATTGAGGTGCTGACGAAGGAATTTGACCGCCTTCTGGAACAGAATACCATGGCCAGTGAATCGGAGCGGCGGTTCGCAGAAATTGCCCGGCAGCTTACCAAACTGAGAAAGCAGCAGGAGGCGGTGTCTTCCAATCTGCGGAACAATGCAGCAGAACGGGCTCGTGCAAATGCCATAGAAAAGACACTGGATCAGGCGGAGCATCGCATCACCCAGTGGAGTGAAGAGGTCATCCGCCAGATCGTACATACGGTCAGGGTCATCTCTGTCGACCAGATCCAGGTGATTCTGTACGACGGTACGCAGATAGATCAACAAGTGCAATAAATACAAAACAGGAGCGATGGTTTTCCATCGCTCCTGCTGCTTATTTGATTTCCTGCTCAATATTGTCAAATAGATCGTCGTTGAAAAACTCCCGCAGAGTGATTCCCAATCCATCGCAGAGTTTCTGCAGAGAAACTACTCCGGGATTTTGGCTTTTGGCGTTGAGCATGCTGTACACCGTGGAGGGAGAGACACCGGCGCTGCTGGCCAGGGCATTGATGGCAATTCCGTGTTCTTTGCACAGTGCCAGAATTCTGGCAGCGACAGCTTCTTTGGCATTCATATACAATCATCCTTCTGTACGATATATCGCTGACTGTATTTTATAAAATGTTGGGATATGTCGTGTGGGATATATCGCAATTATAAGTAGATTGTGCTAAAATGTGCGATATATCCCAAATTGAAAGGATGAAAGAAGTGGATTTGAAATCAAAAACCTGCTGCTTTACCGGTCACAGAGTGATGAGTGACCAGGAGAAACAGATTGCAGCTGTTCGGTTACGCCAGGTCATTGCAGAACTTGTGAAGGAAGGTGTTGTGTATTACGGAGCAGGTGGCGCGCTTGGATTCGATACCCTGGCTGCCCAGACAGTTCTGGAAATGAAAAAAGAATACCCTCAGCTCCGCCTGATTCTGGTACTGCCCTGTGAGGATCAGACCAGAAATTGGCGAAGCGAGGATATTGAAATTTATGAGGACATCAAAGCCAAGTGTGACAAAGTAGTCTACGTATCCCGCAGATACACTCCGGACTGCATGTACAAACGAAACCGCCATCTGGTGGAGCATAGCGGGACGTGTATCTGTTATTTGAAAAATGACACCGGAGGGACGGCGTATACTGTGGGATATGCGAGAAGGAAAGAGATACAAATTATTAATCTGATGAAAATGTGTAAGGATTAGGCGGAACTGGCCCGAAGAAATGCCGGACGCAGTTCCACCCAAAGGAGCGCTCCTATGGGTCGTTCCTGTTACACCAGCAAAAATGCTCTGTCAAAGTGGCTGGTGTGTGGGGAAGTGCGGAACGCTGTACCGAAGGTGCAGTTGAAAAGGGAAGGAAAAGAATTATTTGACTCGTATGTTGTAATGAAAATAAATATAATCTCTAAAAGCGGAGCAAAGTTGACGTTTGTATGCAACAAAACAAAAGTTCAGGAAAATTTACAGAGAGTGATTTTTTTAAATCATTTTTGGTGTGAGTTCAGTTACTGGAAAAATGTGAATAATCTGTACCAGGATAAGACTATGCGGCTCTTGCGGAGCAAAACGGCTAATTGAAAACAAGGGAAGGATGTGGTATATTTGGATAGGGTGATATTCGATATGAAAAATCAGAATTCCTTAATTTCTTTGGCCTATATTAAGGTAAGCGACAATCCTTTGCGTGTTTTCTGTAATTATATTTTATTCCTTCTGATGAAAGAGCCGAAAAAGGAACTGCGTGCGGATATCCTGAAGGAAAAGCTTCTTCAGGAATTTGGTTTAAGCATGCCGCAGCAATTGATCAATAATTGTGTCAGAATCCTTGAGAAGCAGGGTGAGGTAATTCGCTTGGCGCATGGAGCAGGGTATTGTATTGGTAATACCAACTTCGATATTGATGCTTTTGAAAGAATTCGCATACAGTTACACGAGCATGAGGAAGTGCTGTTGAAGTCGTTGATAGAGTTTGTAGTAGATCGGTATAATGTAACATGGAGCAAAGAGAATGCAAGACAACATTTGTCCTATTTCTTGGATAAGGAAGGATATGGTGCACAGATTTTCCTTCAGAAGAATCTTGAAATAGAAGGTAGGAAGGTTTCTCCGTCACTGTATATTGGTCGATATGTCGATTTTATCCAGAAACAGCCAGATGCTATTGAAAAAGCTTACTTGGAGGAAGTCGTTAATGGAATGATGGTGCTTCAGGGCATTCGTCAGACGGGAGATTATCAGCAGAATAAGCGACAAAAGTTTAAAGGAACTGTATTCTATCTGGATACCAAGTTGGTACTTCGTGCATTGGGATTCTCATGGAAAGCACAAGTGGATTCTATTCGCGAGATGGTACGCTTACTGCAAGATAAGTATGAAGCACGAATTGGTATCTTTCAACAGACCCTGACTGAGGTTGAAAATGCTTTGTCCACTGCTGGAAATGCTATTAAAAATCATAGACCGATTCGGGATATGGAATTGAAGCTCTACAGCGAACTGTATCCGGAAGAAGCTTCATTGATGCTGGATTATCTATCCAGTCTTAGAAGCTTGCTGAAGCGTGAACTTGGAGTTGATGAACCAACAATTATTGATGACTGGAACCGCAGTGATGCACGGAAGTATTACATTGACACTAAGGGCATTGCTGACTATATTGAAGAAAAATGTGGTTGGAAGCGCGGTTCTGTGGATTATGATGTAGAGATTATCAATCAGATTAACATCCTGCGCAAAGGGGATTACACATATCCGTATGGAGGTAAGAGCAGACTTCCAGTTTTTGTGACTTCGAACAGTAAACTTGCCTATACGTTCCGTGATTACATTACTGAAAGTGATGAAAATGGGAAGGGATGGAGCGCACATGCACTTCCTGTTATTTCTGACAACATGCTTCTGTATCGTATTTGGTTGCCCTATGCAACAGAATTTAGTGATTTACCTGCACTGACACTGTCTAGGTTCGCATATTCTGCTCAGAGTGAAGGTGTTGTATTCTTTGAGGAGTTCCGCAAAGTGGCAGCCGGACTGGATCGGATACGCAATGTGGACTTGATCAGTACGACTGAAGCAACACGTAGAAAACTGGAAGATATTCTCATCAGGGAGACAAACGGCGAACTGGATCAAATGACATCCGAAGTGGTGGCAACCTCTTTCGACGAATGTGTTCGCATGAAGCATATTGACTTAGTAGAAGAAAACAGAGATCTAAATGAAAGAGCGGAAGCAAGGGAAGCACAGGTAATTCGGCTGTTGGCAAGAGACTACGTTAACAAACTCGGATGGTTTCGAGTACTGCTACTTGCGGCAAAATATTGGTGGCTGCTGGGCTTTGGTATCTTGTTTGCTGTGACAACTATAATTAGTGACAATGTGTATTTACGAAGCATCTCGATGATGCCGATCCTGATTCAGGTGGTTCAATTTGGACTGGACAAATTTGTTGATGACAGAGGTCTTCGATATAGAGTATATGACAGAACACTGTCTTATGTGAAGCGCAAATATTCTAGTAAGATATCCAGAAAAGTTGTAGCGGCAGGATACGATTCAGACAAGGATGCTGTCATTGATTACTGCGTGACCCATACCCCGGTATTTGATAGGCTAAAGAAGTAATAGTAATACTATCTCATCAAGTGTTCTGGCCGGGAGAAAACAATTGGCGATTTCCGCCGGGCCCGAACACCTCCTGATATTGCGGATGGTGAACAGACTGCTTTGAAACTGAGACATAGTGTAAACAGATCGTGCTGCATTTCGCAGCACGATCTGTTTTTGTTATCGGATAGGGCAGGCGCCGCTGGCGCAGTCGGAAAGACCCAGGTCAAGTTCACTCTCTTCCTGCTCATACCGGGACAGAAGAGACGGATTGAAAGCCCGCATGGCCGCCTTGCGCAGCTCATATTCAGCCTGGTCAATGGCCTCGTAGGGAAGGAGTTCGTAGAAGCTGTCATCGAAGCTCAGGAAGGACAGTGCTACCACATCATCCCAATTGTCCCAGACCCATTGCTCGACCTCGTCCCACTCGTTGTCCCGGACGTGGACGGTGATGGAGCAGTTGAGGTCAACGTAGTGGGTCATAAACAACTTGTAGTTTTCCAGCTGTTCAATGGCCGAAACATCGGCTTTGACCCGGCCCGCAGGGGCCTGGACCGGAAATTCAATGACCTTGGTGGTGGGATCATCCGGGTCCTGACCCACTTCGGGAAGTACCGGGTAGCCAAGTTCCTCACAGACACGGCACAACGGGTCACTGGCACTGATTCGGACCCGGCGGATATAGTAAGGGGAGTGGGAATAGTGGATGCCGCTGGACACGGTAGGCAGCAGGGACAGGGTGCCCTCGGGCTTGATGGTGGTAGCCAGCAAAGGCTCCGAGCTGCCCAGCCGGGCCGCAATCCCGGCTGCCGCCTGATGAACCGTCTGACGCATCTCATCGAGCAGCTTTGCCTGATCCTCCCGGCTCATGCTGGTAGCGTTGACCATGTCCTGCCAACCGGTGATGGAACAACCGATGAGCCGATCCCGCTGCTGCACCAGGTTCCAACGGTGCATCTCCAGCTTGCGGCAGGTCATCCGATATCCGGCCCGGGCAGAGAGTCGCTGGGCTTCCATCAGGCATTCCTTATCCAGCTTTCCATCGTGGACAAAGGCCATGACGTTGACGGTAGTCAGGTTGCAAAGGCCATGGCTGTCCAGCAGAATCTCACCGCAGGGGTTGCAGCCATTGAAGTTTTCCCGGCGCTTCTTGCCGGCTTCTTCGTTGATCCAGCCGGGCTCGCCAGAGTAACGCATCTGCTGCATGTGCCAGTGGAGCTTCTCCCGGCTGGGCTTTTTCCGATAATAAATGGAGTTGTTGCTCATCTGCCGGTGAGCGATGGATTTGTCAATTTCCCAGCGGCCGCCAATGTTGCGGTAAAGCTGGCTCTTGGCCTGGATGCAGGTCTCATCGTCTGCGTCGATCAGTCCAATTTCCGAGGTCCGCCGTACGCCGCCGGAGACCACGTTTTCGCCAATGATATTGGCAATATCCAGAAGGTCAATGGGTTTGAGGTTGGTCCAGACCTCCATGCTCCGCTGACCGGCAGCACGAACCACCTTGTGGATCTTGTCCAGCATAGCCATCATGGAGCCGTAGCCGCTGGCTGTTCCGCCGAAGTTCTTCAGCCGCTCTCCCTTGGGCCGGATGGAATCGTAGACCACGATGATCTTCTTCACCGAGGCATACTCCCGGTTGGTCAGGATATCAAAGTAGTGCTGCAGCGCCTGGGCCCAGCCTTCCTTGGAATCGCCGATGGACATGGTCACCGTGTCCCGGGTAAAGGTCAGGTCGGTAAACTCCAGCCGATCGGCCGGGGCCTTGGCATCATAGGACTTATGGAGAATTTCCAGATTGGTCCGCACCTGCGGCAGCTGGTCGGCGTCGCTCTGAAGCACCCGGACGCCTACGCCGCTGCCAACCATCAGCAAGTAGAACAGGTCATGGTAGGCAGAGAAGTCGTCAATGACCGTAAAGGCGCAGTTGTAGTTCGCCATGGGGTATTTTTCCGCCACCGGCGTGCCGCCCACCCACAGAGTCCGCCCGGACAGAAATTGCCGCAGGTGGTAGACGTTGTCGTAGAGCTTTTCCGCCTCTTCCCGGGAAGTGGGTGCCAGGGAGCAGTTGTATTCCACAGCTCGGCGCACCGTTTCCCACCAGAATTCCCGGCGGCCCAGCCGGGGCAGGAACCGGGAGTAGGTCCGGGTATACACGAAGGCGCCCAGCTGTCCCATGGGGTTTGGTGCGTGCTTATAGGGGCTCAGAAATTCCCGGCTCAGCAGGCCTTCCTTCCAGGTGCCGTTGGTCCGCTCCTTCTCCTTCTCCATACGGTAAAGAATGTAAGCTTTTGCGGTCTGGTAGTGCATCTGCTGGAAGAGTGTTTCCTCCACGGTGTCCTGAATCTTTTCAATGTCAATGATTTCCTTGCCCATGGCCTCCAGTTTATCAGTGACAGCCTTGGTCATGGCGTCAATGGCAGCCTCATCTTGCTCTCCGGCGGCCGCAGAAGCCAGAGAGATGGCGCGATGGATAAATCCTGAATCAAAGGGTACTACCTTACCGCTGCGCTTGCGTACGTTCATTGCATGTCCTCCAATATCTTAGCTTGATGAAAACACTACATATAGTATATCTATAATCGAAGAATGTCAATATATTGATTTTTGGTTTTCGTTTGGCTCAGCTGGACGACTCTGGTATTTTCGATGGACGCCCAACAGGGAGACGCTGAAGAAACGAGATTTCTAAGGCAATACCGCACAGAAAAAAGTGCCAAATACCGCCGAGTGTGATATAATAAAGTCATGGATAAACAAAT
>CALWXR010000086.1 GCA_944385535.1 uncultured Oscillospiraceae bacterium | reverse complement strand
ATGATATCACTTGGTTGCAAGAGGTAGGGCTGTTTTGCCCTGCCTCTTTTTTTGCCAATTAATATTTTACACTAAGGCTGATGGAGAATCCCCGGCCCCAGACCTCCGTTACCCGGCTGACGATGATAAACGCCTCCGGGTCAATGGCACGAACCAGCCGCTCGATCTTGGGCAGCTCATGGTTGGATACCACGCTTAAGATGATCTCCGTCTCCTGGCGCAGATACCCGCCCTGGCCGTGGAGCAGGGTCACGCCCCGATCCACCTGGGACAGCACCCCGTCCCGGATCTCCCCGGCCCGGCGGCTCACGATCTTTACCTCCGTCTTGCTGGCGCCCAGAAGCAGCACCTTATTCAGAGCGGTGGTGGTCACAATGAGAAGCAGCACACCGTAGAGCAGATCCTCCGGCACATGGAACATCATCTGGGTCAGCAGAATGAAAAAGTCGAATACCCACAGGCTCACCGGCACGGGGATCCGAAACAGCTTTTTCAGGATCAGGGGCGGGATGTCCATGCCGCCGGTGGAGGCGCCGCCGCGGATCACCATGCCTATAGACAATCCCAGGCCCAGGCCGGCGAAGATCACGTTCAGATATACGTCCCCGGTGATCCGCACATCCCCCAGCATCCGGTTCAGCGCCTCCAGGGCAATGGGATAGAACAGGGAGCTGAATACCGTGGTCAGCGCGAAGGCCCGGCCCAGCACCCACCAGCCAAGGCCCATCATCACCAGGTTGAAGGCAAAAATAAAAGCGGTGATGGGAACGCCGGTGATGTGGTTCACCGCCAGGGAAAGGCCGGTGGTGCCCCCGGTGATCAGCCCCGAGGGCAGCAAAAACAGCTTCGCCGTCAGGGCGTACAGGGAATTCCCCAGCAGCACCAGCGCCAGGGAAAGCAGCTTATTCCGGTCGATGGTTTTTCCCATAAAAAATCCAATCCTTTCCATAAATGCGCCCCGCCCCCGGCAAAAAGGGGGATGGACGGGTCTACCCAATGGTATGGGGCTTCCCCATTCCCGGCGCAAAAATCGCGGCGGCTCTTTCGAACCGCCGCGGCTGTAATTTGTCTGTCCCGCCAAGGGGTCTTTAGTCGTTGCGAACCTCCATAAACAGGCTCTCCATATAGCGGGAGATGTCCTCCGGCAGGTAGGTGAAGTTGGTGCCGTTCACCAGGGTCTCATCGCCGGGATAGGCCACCGGGTCGCTGACCGTCTCCGGATCCAAATACTGCTTGGCCTCAGAGATGGGGGTCGCATAGCCCACCCAGTCCATGTTGGCGGCGGAGATCTCCGGATCGCACAGGAAGTTGATGAACAGCTCGGCCGCCTCCTTCTCCTGGGCGCAGCTGGGGATGCACATGGCGTCGATGAACAGATTGAAGCCCTGCTCCTCCGGCAAATAGAAGGCAAGATTCTCATTGTTCTCCATCATCACCAGACAGTCGCCGGCGTAGTAGGGGGCGATCCAGGCCTCCTCATTTTCCATGGTGGCAAAGATCTCGTCCATCACATACTGCTGCAAAACCGGCTTCTGCTCCTTAAGCTTTTCGGCGCAGGCATCCAGTTCTGCCCGGTCGGTGGTGTTCACATCATAGCCCAGCAGATACTGGGCAATGCCGAAGGCGTCCCGGGAGTTGCCGAACATGAGAATCTTCCCGGCGTACTTTTCATTCCACAGCAGTTCCCAGCCGGTAACGTCCGCCTCGTCCACATACTTGGTGTTGTACAGGATTCCCACGGTGCCCCAGGTGTAGGGCACGGAATACTTGTTCTCCGGATCGTAGGCGGTGTTTTTGAAGCTTTCGTCAATATACTGATAGTTGGGAATGTTGTCAAAGTCCAGTGGAAGAAGCATGTCCTCCTGAATCATCCGGGCGATCATATAGTCCGAGGGGATGATCAGATCCACGGTAATGCCGCCGTTGCTAAGCTTGGAGTACATGATCTCGTTGGAGTCGTAGGTGGAGTAATTCACCTTGATGTGGGGGTACTTCTCTTCGAAGGCCTTCACAATCTCCATGGAGCCGTCGCTGCCGTCGGCAATGTACTGGCCCCAGTTGTAGATGTTCAGGGTGATGATCTCCTGCCGGGTGCCGAAGGCCAGATACCCGGTGCCCGCCAGCAAAGCCAGCAGGCACACAAGCGCCGCCAGCCGCCGGAAATACCGCTGCCCCTTGGTGATCGTCTTGCCCCGCCGCTCCGTCTTATTCTTATCCGAGCGCAGCTGCAGCAGATTCATGGTGAGCATCAGCACAAAGATCAGGGCGAACAGCAGGGTGAACATGGCGTAGACCCTGGGCTGAATGGGCTTTTTGGTATAGGAATAGATCTCCACCGGCAAGGTGACAAAGTCCAGTCCGCTGACAAAGTAGCTGATGACAAAGTCGTCCAGGCTCATGGTAAAGGCCATGATGGCGCCGGTGACGATGCCGGGCAGGATCTCGTGAAGGGTGACCCGGAAAAACGCCGGCACCGGGGTACAGCCCAAGTCCATGGCCGCGTCCGTCAGGGACACGTCCATCTGGTTCAGCTTTGGCATGACGTTCAGGATCACGTAGGGCAGATTAAAGGTGATGTGGGCGATCAGCAGCGTCCAGAAGGTCAGGCTGTCCCGCTGGCCCAGCATCTTGGTGCCCACGAACACGAACAGCAGCGACAGGCTCACGCCGGTAACGATGTCCGGGTTGGTCATGGGGATGTTGGTCAGGGTCATGACCGTCTTGCGCATTTTCGGCTTCAGGCCGTGGATGCCCACCGCCGCCACCGTGCCGAACACCGTGGCAATGGCGCTGGCCAAAATGGAGATCAGCAGGGAGTTGCCCAGCAGCTTCAAAAGGTGCTCGTCCTGAAAAAGCTCCACATACCGCTGGAAGGTAAAGCCCTCAAAGTCGGTGATGTCCTTGCCCGTATTGAAGGACGCCAGCACCAGCACCGCCATGGGGATATACAGGAAAATAAAAATCAGAACGGTAAAGATCCGGTTTGTCTTTTTCATGCGATGACACCGCCTTCCTCATCGGAACCGAAGCGGTTCATAATGCCGGTGCAAATAAACACCAGGATCATCAGCACCAGGCTCAACGCCGCGCCCAGGTTGGGGTTGTTGCCCTGCTTGAACTGACGTTCGATCACGTCGCCGATGAGCACCGTGTCGGTGCCGCCCAGCTTCTGGGAAATATAGAAGGTGGACACCGCGGGAACGAACACCATGGTAATTCCGGAAAGGATTCCCGGCACCGACAGGGGCAGGATCACCCGGCCGAACACCTGCACGCCGCTGCATCCCAAGTCCTCCGCCGCCTCCACCAGCCGGTGGTCGATCTTGACGATGGTGGCGTACAGGGGCAGGATCATGTAGGGCAGATAGTTATATACCATACCCAGCACCACCGCCCCGGGGGTGCGGATCAGCTGGATCCGGCCCACGCCGATGAAGGCAAGAAAATCGTTGATGATGCCCGTATCCTGCAAAAGGCCAACCCAGGCCAGGGTCCGCAGCAAAAAGCTCATGCACATGGGCAGCATCACCAGCATGTAGAGCATTTTCTGAGCGGTGGGGCTCCGGTGGGCGATATAGTAGGCCACCGGGTAGCCCAAAAGCAGGCAGATCAGGGCGGAAACCAGAGAGTAGCCGATGGACTGGCCCAGCACGCCCCAGTACTGGTTTAGATCCCGCAGATTGCCCCAGGTGAATTCCCCGGTGGCAGGATCCGTCAGGGCGTAGTACACCACCACACCCAGGGGGATCAGGGTAAAGGCCACCATCCACAGGATGTAGGGTGTGCTGAGCAAAGCCGAGTTATTCTTCTTCATCTCCGGCATCCTCCGTCAGCTCGTCATACTCAGCGGAGTAGGAGCTGTAGTCGCCAAACATACCGGAGTAATCACTCTTGTGCATGATGTGAATGTCCTCCGGGTTCAAACGAATGCCGATGGTCGATCCGGCGGCGTGGAAATCGGTGGTCTGGATGAGCCACTTGAAGCCTTTGAATTCCACAATGATGTCGTAGTTCAATCCCTTAAAGGTGACGCTGGTAACGGTACCTACCAGGTGGCCTTCGCTGGGGGGAACAATGTCAATGTCCTCCGGCCGGATAACCACATCCACCGGTTCATTGGGGGCGAAGCCGGAGTCCACACATTCAAAGGTCCGGCCGAAGAAGCGCACCTTATAGTCGGCCAGCATCACGCCGTCCAGAATGTTACTTTCGCCGATGAAGTCCGCCACGAAGGCGTTTTTCGGCTCATTGTAAATGTCCTCGGGACGGCCTATCTGCTGGATGCGGCCCTTGTCCATCACCACCACGGTGTCGGACATGGAAAGGGCCTCTTCCTGGTCGTGGGTAACGTAAATAAAGGTAATGCCCATGGCCTGCTGGATACGCTTCAGTTCGTTCTGCATATCCTTGCGCAGCCGCAGATCCAGGGCTGCCAAAGGTTCGTCCAGAAGCAGCACCTTGGGGCGGTTGACCAGTGCACGGGCTATGGCGACACGCTGCTGCTGGCCGCCGGACAGGTTGTCTATTCGTCGATTTTCGTAGCCCTTCAGGCTGACGATCTCCAGCATCTCGTTTACCCGCCGGTCGATTTCGTCCTTGGACAGCTTGGCTACCTTTAGGCCGAAGGCGATGTTGTCGTAAACGTCCAGATGCGGAAACAGCGCGTAACGCTGAAACACAGTGTTGATCTGCCGTTTGTAAGGCGGCACATCATTGATGACTTTTCCGTCAAAGGTGACCGTACCGGATGTGGGCTTCAGGAAACCACCGATGATTCGTAAGGTGGTGGTTTTGCCGCAGCCGGATGGGCCGAGCAGCGTGAGAAATTCGTGGTCGTTAAAGTAAAGATTGATTCCGTCGAGAATGCGCTCCCCGTCGAACTCCATGGTAAGATCCCGGAGTCTGATGAGTTCTTTGGACATTATCCTCCCCCGTTTCTTTTTTTGTTTTCGTCAGAAAGTGACACGTATAAATATACCCAAAATTTTCGTATTGTCAATAATAATTAAAGGTCTCCGCCGGCTCTCCTTTAGCATCTTTCCTCCATTTGGACGAAAGGTATTCATCAGAGAATCCTATCCGGCAATGCCGCAAGGCTGCGCCTGTATGAATAAGCATATTTTCACACCGGCACCCTGTGCGTTTGTATTACAGACGCGAAAAACCATTCGTTCCCTGAAAGCGGAACGAATGGTTTCTGGACAATGTGTCACGCCGCCCCGAATAATCGGAGCGGCGTGATAAAAATCGATGGTACGCCGGAAGGGACTCGCTGCCGAATTCCCGATGGGGAATTCGTAAGGAGTCGCCGCTGTCAAGATAAGCGGCGAGCAACACTCCACCGGAGTGTTGCATAAAAATATTCGAATCCCTCCAGATAGCAAATAAACGGGATGCCCGGATGGGCATCCCGTTTATTGGTACGCCGGAAGGGACTCGAACCCCCAACCCTCGGAACCGGAATCCGATGCTCTATCCATTGAGCCACCGGCGCATTTGCTTTTAGCCTGACCATTATAGCAAGGTTTTTGGAATTTGTAAAGAGGGAATTTTCAAAAAATTGATTCTTCCATGGCCGGCGGTTGTCGAAAGTGGTTGTTTTTCTATGGCAGGTATGTTATAATTTCCGATATACGTGGGTTTTGCCTGCAAACAAGGAGGATTTTCTATGGCCGCACCCCAGAATTTCCGTTCTGCCTTCAACGGGTTTCACCGAGAAGATGTAGTTCGGTATTTGGAATATATCAACGCAAAGCATCAGGATCAGGTCAACCAGCTGACCGCCGAGACGAACGAGCTGCGGGACCGGCTGGAGCGGTTTCTTTCCACGCCCTTTGAGGATCCGGAAATCGAACGGCAGCTGGAGGAGCTGACCCAGGAGCGGGATCAATTGCGAATGGAGTTGGAGCAGATCCAGCAGGAGCGGGAGCAGCTGCGGATAGAGCTGGAGCAGACCCAGCAGGAGCGAGAGCATCTGCGGCTGGAGCTGGAGCAGCCCCAGCAGTTTGAGGCCCCCTGCCCTTCCGATGAGAGCGGGGAAAGCCCGGCCGCCCAGGAGCTGGAGTCCCTTCGCGCTCAGCTGGACGCCGCCCTCCTGGAAAAGGAATCCCTTCGTTCCCAGTTGGAGACGCTTTCTCAATCCCAGGTGAAGGCACAGCCGGTGCTTTCTTCCAATCTGGAGACCTATCGTCGGGCCGACAAGGTAGAACGCATGGCCCGGGAGCGGTCGGAGCTCATTTACCACCAGGCCAACGGTGTGCTGACGGAAGCCACCGCCAGGGTGGAGTCAGCCGCCCAGTCCCTGACCCGGCAGGCCGACGATGCCATGGCGCAGCTGACCCAGCTGCAAATCGCGGTGAGCGCCGGGAAGCAGGCCCTCCAGGACGCGGCTTCCATTATGAGCGCCATCCGGCCAAATCCCTAAGACACCGCCTCGCCCTGTACGGTATCCGTGCGGGGCGGCGCTTTTGTTCAGGAGGAAAGCATGCGGATTGAAAAAACCGATTACTTTGACCAATTTTCCTGCTTGGCTGACCGCTGCCCGGACAGCTGCTGCCACGAATGGATCCTGCAGGTGGACGAGGAAACCGCCCGCTTTTACCGCCGCCTCCCCGGCCCGCTGGGTGAGCGGCTTCGGGAGGTTCTTCAAGAAGAGGACGGAGATATCATTTTGTCTCCGGTAGACGGAAAGTGCCCCATGTGGCGGCCCGATGGGCTGTGCCGGATTCAGGCGGAACTGGGCCATGACGCGCTGTGCCAAACCTGTCGTCAGTTCCCCCGGCTGACCCACGACTACGGGGACTTTGTGGAATACGGTCTGGAGCTGAGCTGCCCGGAGGCCGCCAGGCTGATCCTCACCACCCCGTCCGCGCCCCTGGTCTCCCGGGAGGTACCCGGCGGAGAAGAACCGGCGTACGACCGGCAGGATATGGCCCTTCTGCAAAGCACCCGGGACAAGGCCCTTTCCCTGCTGGACGACCCCGCCCGGACCGTAGCGCAGGCCCTTAGCGACCTGCTGCGCTTTGCCGGACAAGTGCAGTGGGATCTCACCGGGGGCAGTTTGCCGGAGCCTGAGAAATGCTGTCCCATAGACGAGGGCATGGCCGCCATGGTGGACTTTTTCAACGGCTTGGAGATCCTGACGGATCGCTGGCGGCGGCTGCTATCCCACCCGGCGCCGGGGCCCTGGCGGGAGGAACACCGCCGCCTGGCCCGATATCTGATCCAACGGTACTGGCTTCAGGCGATTTCGGATCTGGAATTGCTGGCCCGCGTCAAGTTCTTGGTTGCCGCCTGTCTGCTGCTACGGCATCTGGGCTCAGATGTGATTGCCGCCGCCCAGCTGTTTTCCAAGGAGATCGAAAACGACGCGGATAATATAGACGCCATTCTGGACGCTGCCTATACCCACCCGGCCTTCCATACAAGCACCCTGCTAGGCCTGCTGGAAGCATAGCGGAGTTCCCCCGTGGATGCTCCCGTCCCCGGAGAGACATCCAAGCTTGTTCATAACAGGTGAAATTTTTTTAAAAAACCTATTGACAAATCCGCAAACTATGCTATAATACAACAGTCGCCTGACGGTGACGGCAAAAACCAAAGCGAACTATGGGAGCCATCGCTCAGCCGGGAGCCCGGTTAAAGCGGTTACACACCCCTCTAAAAACTTAATAATTACACTCTCTACCAATTTGGGGGTATAGCTCAGCTGGGAGAGCGCTTGAATGGCATTCAAGAGGTCAGCGGTTCGATCCCGCTTATCTCCACCATCACCAGAGAGTGTGATTGAGAAGTCGTTTCCTTTGGGAAACGACTTCTTGCTTTTTATGCGGCGATTGTTACGATGTCCAGACCGCCGCTGAACTGCTCAAAGTCGATCTTAAAATCAATGTGCAGCTTGTAGTCCCGGTAGACCTCTACCCGGCTGATTAGGCAGCTCACGATCATTTTCTTGGCCTCAATGCTTGCGGTGTCGTACATTTCCGACCAAGAGATAATGTCATCGTATTGAGCATTGAGGGTATCCTGCAAAATTTTCAAACTCTAAATGAGCAAATTCAAAAAATAGACAAAGTGCCCCTATAGCGTCGAATACCCACAGAAAAAGGCAGAACAA
>CALWXR010000085.1 GCA_944385535.1 uncultured Oscillospiraceae bacterium | reverse complement strand
TAGGTGTTTTCCTTTTGGGGTATGGTTTTCCGTTTCCTGTTGCCCGGCGTTTAGAGACTTTTACAAGTTCCTATTCTATGTTTATCGATTAATTAACGACAATTAATCGATTAACTAATTACAATTATATCGGCACTAACCGGAAAGTCAAGAATATTTTCCATCCAAACCAAACGCTGGAAAAAGGGGGACTGTCACGATTAATTCTTCAATTTTTTCCAAAAATTTCATAATTGGTTCACGATTTCGAGAGGCCCGCGTTTGAAAAATGTAAAAAAATGATTTCCCTTTTTTGAAAATTTGACGTTTTACACAAAATGAAAAAGGGGCACGGAAAGTACATTCCGTGCCCGATTTTGCGTGCAGCTTATTGATCCATGGTCAGGATTTCGGCAATGGCCCCCAGCAGCGGCGGCTGGGTTTCCAGTTCCGTCAGCGCAGCCAGAATGGAGGCAGCACTCCGTCCCTGGGTTACGGCGTTGTAGATGCTGTCTTTCAGGGAATAGGCAATCTGTGCCCGCTGGAGAATCTGGAAGATCTGCCGGACTTTGTCCTGCCCGGCAATTTCCCGGCGGGAGAGTCCCAGATGCAGGGCAAACCAGCTGAGATCGCTGCCCCGAACGGCAGCATACAGAGCTTTCTCCTCTGCATCCCAGTGCCAATCCAGTCGGCCTTCTCCCTCCAACCAGACGAAATCCGGCTCTTCCAGGCCGAAAACGGCAACCTGATACTCCCGGTCTCCGGGGACGGCCTCCCCGGGCTCCCGCTCCATGCGCAGCAGGGCGCCCTCCTGGGTCAGGGTATAGGCAAACCGGGTGCGCTGAACCGGAGCAGACTGGCGTCCGGAGCAGTCATCCTCCATCAGGGTGAAGCTGCCCTCCGCCCCGTGGTAGACCTGAACATCCAGAATCCGGGGATTGGTCAGGTGGCTGTCCATGCAGTCCCGGGCCAGGGGAAGAATTCCGCCTGCCGGAATCAGCACCGGCATCTGGCTCAGGGGCCGGTAGAGCGCCAGCTTCCTGCCGCCCCGGTAGACATTCTTGGTAAAGAAGTCGTAGTACATTCCCTCCGGAAGCCAGGCGTGGAAGACACCCAGCTTGGTTTTGGGGTCGACGGGAACGGTAATGGGGCAGGCGATCATCTGGGTGCCGAACCAATACTGGTTGGGTACCTGATAGGCCGGGTCTGCATCGTTGTGATAGTACATGGGCTGCATCAGGGGCAGGCCTTCCTGCGCCGTCAGATAGTCCATGGTGTACAGGTAGGGAATCATCCGGTGGCGAAGCCGCAGGAAGTCCCCCAGAATGCCCTCGGCCTCCACACCATAGTTCCAGGGCTCCTTTCCGTAGAAGGGGCTGCAGCTGCTGTGCAGACGCATGATGGGGGAGAAGACACCGAACTGGACCCAGCGGACCGTCAGTTCGTCGTCCCGGGTGCCCAGCATATGGCCGCCGATGTCGTGGCTCCACCAGGTATAGCCCACATTGCTGGCATTGACGGTGAAGTAGGGCTGGAAAGCCAGGCTCTCCCATGTGGTCACCGTATCTCCGGAGAAGCCCACAGGATACCGGTGGCTGCCCACCCCGGCGTAGCGGGAGAAGGTCAGCGGCAGCTTGCCGTCCCGGCCGCTGTCCAGGAAATGCTGGTGGTTCAGCAGCCACAGGGGGTCCAGGTTGGCTACGGCGCAGTGACTGCCCTGCTGCCAGTCAATCCACCAGAAGTCTACGCCCAGGGCCTCGTGGGGATGGTGCAGATATTGGAAGTAGGCCTCCACAAAATTCGGGTCGGTGGGATCAAAGGGAATCTTGTCCTCGTGCCGGTAGTCCACCCCCAGGGCTTTCGCCATTTCCAGGTACGCATCCTCGTGGGCGTTTACCCCGTCTGCCGGGTGGAGGTTCAGGGTGACGTGGAGCCCCCGGCGGTGCAGTTCAGACAGGAACCGCCCGGGATCGGGGAAATAATCCGGATTCCAGGTGTAGCCCGTCCAGCCGCTGCCGTATTTTCTGGGAATGTTGGTCAGGTGCCAGTCCATATCGATTACGGCGGTGGCCATAGGGAGCTGCTCCCGGCGGAAGCGGTCCATCAGCTCCAGATAAGTCTGCTCTGTGTAAGGATAATACCGGCTCCACCAGTTGCCCAGGGCGTAGCGGGGTACCAGGGGGGTATGCCCGCAGAGCTGGTAGAAGTCTTTCAGGCAGCCCAGGTAATCGTGACCATAGCCGAAGAAATACAGGTCTTGTTCCGGCACTGCCCGGGGGTGGAGATACCCTTCCTGGTCAAATACGGCGCTGGAAGAATCATCCAGAACGGAAAATCCCTCCTTGGACATCAGACCATGCTCCAGTTCCACCGCTCCGTCCGCACGGTCCAGGGTCCGGGCAGTTCCCTTCAGGTCCAGAAGGTCGTCTCCGCAGTTCCAGACCGAGCCATAGACGCCATAGCTGGAAACCAGCTGAATCCGCAGTCCTTCCGGAGAGAAAGGCTGTTTATTGTAATAGAGGTGGAGATCTTTTGTGATAATTTCCAGGGAGGTGTCCGTCTCCCGGACCCGATACTCCGGGCAGGGAAACTCCCGGCAGATGACGCACTGGGTGGCCTCCTGGGTAAATTGGCCCTCCGGCTGATATTCCATCCGGAGCAGACGGTCCGTCAAGATGGTAAACCGGTAATCCGGCCCCTGTACAACCGCCTCCGGATGGGCCAGGGGACGGGTATTGCGCACAAACGCTTGGAATTCTTTTCTCACTGTCTGTCAGCCTCGTTTCTGGATAGATTCTTCCGCCGCATTCCCGCAGGCAGACGGCTGGGCGGGTTCCGGGTTCGGGGAATCGTCGGGAACGCGCGCCGCAACGGACTGCCGCTCCACCAGTTCCACGCCAACAATCCGGCTGCCGGTAACGGCGGTGTCTTCCTGGAGCATGGAGAACAGGTATTCCCCGGCGCACCGGGCCTTTTCCTCCATGTGCTGGGAAATGCTGGTAAGCTTGGGGTGGGCGTAACGCCCCTCGGGAAGATCGTCAAAGCCAATGACCGAGACATCCTCCGGCACCCGCCGACCACCCTGACGCAGCCCTTCCATTACCCCCAGAGCCAGCACGTCAGCCATGGCCGCCACCGCAGTGTATTCCGGGTTGTCTGCAATTTGCCGGCCGACCTGAACGCCCTGCTCGTACAGGGTTTTTCCTATGGTAAAGCAGCGCTCCACGGGCTGGGTCAGCCCCCGCTCCTGAAGTGCCTCACAGAAGCCCAGATATCGTTCCTGCATGACCCCGGGATATTTGGTGGAGGGGCTGACAAAGGCAATGCACCGATGCCCCTGATCCAGAAGATACTTGCCCGCCAGGTACCCGCCCTGCCGGTCCTCCACCTGAACAGTGGCCAGAGCCGGGTCCTGGCTGTAGGTATCTACAAACACGGCGGGAATCTTCAGCTGCTTGTGCAGCTGGAGCGCATCCTTTTCCGCCACGCCCAGCAGCAGGGCGCCGTCGATATTCCAGTTGGCGAAGCTGGGCAGAACATCCGCACTCTCAATCACACAGTGGAGCATCATGTAGTAGCCCTGGTTGCGGATGTACCGATCCAGATGCCCCAGAATCTGGGTGTTGTAGGGGCTGACGGAGAAGCACTCCTCCGGCCCCAGATTGGGGATTACCACGCCGATAATCCGGCTCCGCTTCATAATCAGACTCCGGGCGGTGGCATTGGGCTGGTAATGTGTCTCCTCCACAATCTGCTGAATGCGCTTTACGGTGTCCTTGGAGGCTTTGTGATACTTTCCGTTGATCACATTGGACACGGTGACCGTGCTCACTCCGGCTAATTTTGCAATGGTTTTTAGATTCATAATGCTCTGCTCCGTTCCCCATACCTGCGATTTTCCACGGCGGAGGGCTCCCTCACACCGGGAAAAACCATATTCCCGATCTGCTGCTCTGCCATTGCTCAGCTCCAAATCCCTGCTGCGGCGGTACCGTTTTCGCTTCTTCAACGGATTAATCGATTAACCATACTCTTGTCTATCAGTATATCGTTGCTGGGGGAAATTGTCAATTCCCTTTGTGGGGGATTTCCGGCAAAGTATGCTGCGTCTTTGCCTTTCGCACAATTTTTGTAATGTGTACTGAACAACGCAAAAGCTCTTGCAAGCCAAGGCTTTCCGCTTGTTTTTGTATTATTGAGGCGCAAAGGTTTTGCTTGTTTTAGAGCAAAACCCTTGCGCCTGCTTATGGCAAGCATTCCCTGATGGCTGATCGACACATGGATATTGACAGGATCTACAATGGTTTCTTCATTAGGATGGGATCCGCGCCCCCTTTTGATGCGCGGATCCTTTTGCTCTCTCACTTTGGGCCGTTCATCACCCGGTCGCATCGCCCTTTGGCCTCTGCCAGATAGGCTTCCGGCGGAATCGGGGGCTGGGGGTATTTGAAATCCCCATCCTGGGGCAGCTTATCCCAGTCCACCGGATAGCAGCTTTCCAACATCAACGAGCCGGAATAGGTGGTCTGGGCCATGGCGTTTGCGAAGGCGATCCAGTCCAAATTGCCGTCGTAGGGAATCAGATGCTCGTCCCGGAGGCCGTGGTTGTCGTGGACATGGAGGGCAAACAGCCGGTCCCGGAAGGTTTCTACAAGGGAAAAATCATTGGCTCTGGCCAACTGGTTATGTCCGGTATCGAAGCACAGTCCCACAAAAGGATTGTCTCCCAGTCCGGTCAGAATCTTCTCCAAATGAACGTTATCCACAATGTTTTCCAGGGCCAGTCTGACCCCCGCCCTTTTCGCCTGTTCTCCCAGGGCCGAAAGCCGATCCATACCCAGATTCCACTCTCCCCGGGGCAGCACCTTCTCAAAGGGATGCATTACCGCCGTGGGGATTCCATTCTCGGCGATTTCCGGGATTGCACGCAAATAGCTCTGGAACAGCTCCTCGCCGTCAGGAAACCACAGCCGGTCACAGCCCATATAGGGCAAATGGGTATGCTCCAGGGTCAACCCTGCCGCTGCCGCCTTGACTGCCTGATCTTCCTTCCTCCCGTCGATGTCCGAAAACAGATCCCCCCACCAGGTACAGATGGTGGAAAATCCCGCATTGCGGAGCAATTCCAGCTTTTTTTCAAAGGGCAGAACATAGCCAAACCAGGTATACGCCCCGCACCGTTCCATTCTTCCGGCTTTTGTCACCATTGTCATACGCTCCTATGTTCCAATCATGTTTCGGTTACAGCTCAATATAGCATCGAAAAAAAGCAATGTCAATTCTCCCATCAGGGCTTCTTTTCCAAGCTCCTTACAAATGCCCTTGAAAAGAAAGGCAGATTGTGCTATCCTCACCATAAGGTCAATTATAGAACCGGAACCCAATGGGGCGCCGGCTGTGTGGGGAACTTCCTTGGTACCGAAGATCCGCAAGTCGCCAGGCTCCCTTTCATCTGCCTTTTCCCCGCGCCCGGTCCTGACGGGGGAAATCATTTCCACGGAAACACGGCTGTGGCAGCTTCTTACGGGCTGCCACAGCTTATCTTTAGAGGTGAAGCACATGAAACATGATCTCAATTTATCCGTCCCCGGGCTGGATGAAGCCGCCATGGAAAGCGCCCGGCAGCACCAGGCAATGCTGGCCAAGCCCCCCGGAAGTCTTGGGGTATTGGAGGAGCTTTCCATCCAACTGTCCGGCATCACCGGCAAGGTACACAACATCCTGCATGATAAGCGTCTTTTGGTCTTTGCCGCCGACAATGGTGTGGTGGCCGAAGGGGTGTCCAGCGCGCCACAGTCGGTGACCTTGCAGCAGACCATCAACCTAACCCGTGCCAAAACCGGCGCTTCCGTACTGGCAAAACATTTTGGCTGCGGCGTCACCGTCTGCGATGTGGGGGTGAACGCCGAGATTTCCGATCCGGCGGTGTTAAATCGTAAGATCGCCTACGGCACCGGGAACATTGCCCAAGGCCCTGCCATGAGCCGGGAGCAGGCACTGAAAGCCATTCGCATCGGCATGGAATTGGCACGCACCGTTCCGGCGGATGTGCTGGGCGTGGGAGAAATGGGCATCGGCAACACCACCACATCCTCAGCAGTTCTGGCAGTCCTCACCGGTGCGGATATTGAAGCCGTCACCGGCCGGGGCGGCGGCATTACCGACGAGAGCTTTCGCAAAAAGAAAGAAGTCATCCGCCGGGCCATTGCAATCAATCAGCCGGACAAGGATGATGCGGTGGATGTGCTTTCCAAAGTGGGCGGCTTTGATTTGGCCGCCATGTGCGGCGCTTTTCTGGGCGCTGCTCAGGCTCGCCGTCCGGTGGTCATTGACGGCTTTATCTCCGCAGTGGCCGCCTTGTGCGCGGTCAGGCTCTGCCCGGAGGTTCGGGGCTATCTGATCCCCAGCCACGCTTCCTTCGAGATCGGCTACCAAATCGCCATGGACGAACTGGGACTGAAACCCATGCTGTTGCTTGGGATGCGGCTGGGAGAAGGCAGTGGCTGTCCCCTAGCCTTTCAGATTCTGGACGCCGCCTGCGCTGTGATGAACCACATGGCCACCTTCGCCGACGCCGGGATCAACGACGATTACTTAGCCGATATTCGTCAGGGGGACAAGTTCTCCTCCACAGTGGAGGGCTGACATGGGAAAACTGATTTTGATCGCCGGAGAAAACGGAAGCGGCAAAAGCCGGTACGCGGAGGAACTGATCTCCCAAACGGAAGGAGATCGCTTCTATATCGCCACCATGGAGCCCTGTACCGAAGATAACCGCCGCCGGGTGGAAAAGCACCGGCTGCAGCGCGCAGGTCTTGGCTTTCAGACCCTGGAGCTGCCCACCGATGTGGGGAAAGCCCCGGTAACAGCGGACAGCGTGGTACTTCTGGAGGATGTGTCCAATCTCTGGGGAAACAGCAGCGTGGAAAAGCATCGCTCGGTGGAGCAGGTGCTTGGGGATATCCGGCAGCTGCAAAGCCGGTGCGGTCTGCTTGTTTGCGTCACCATTGACGGTCTTTCCCCAAATGGATATGACGAAGAAACCGCCGCCTATATCGATGGTTTAAACACTTTGAACTTACAGCTATATAACCTGTCCCGGATTGCCGTCCGCATGACCCCGGGAGGCCCCCGGTGGGAGAAAGGAAGCATCCATGACCTGGCTTAGAACAATTTTCGTGGCTCTGTCCACCTACAGCGCCATTCCGGTGCCCCAATTTCCCTGGGATGACAAATATATGCGCTACGCCATATGCTTCCTGCCTTTGGTGGGCGTTGTCTGCGGCGGGCTGGTCTATGGCTGGTTCTGTCTGGCCCAATGGCTTGAGGTCAGCGCCCTGCTGTTTGCCGTAGTCGCCGCCTGCATCCCGGTGCTGGTCACCGGCGGCATTCATCTGGATGGGTACATGGACACCCAGGACGCCCTGGCCTCCCACCAAAGCCGGGAGCGGAAGCTCACCATTATGAAGGATTCTCACTGCGGAGCCTTTGCCGTGATCCACTGCTGTGTGTATTTCCTTCTCAGCGCGGGACTGCTGGGGGAACTGTACCGGGCCGGGGCAATCCTCTCCCTGGCGCCGGTGTATGTGCTGTCCCGGAGCTTATCTGCCCTGTGCGCGGTGACCATGCCCAACGCTCGGAACGCCGGAATGCTCCACGCCTATACCAAGGATACCGCCAAGCGGCGGTCTGCCGTGGCCATGATCGTGTTGAGTATCGCCTGCGGCGCAGGGCTGGTTCTCATTGACCTTCCTTGCGGACTGGTCACCATCGTCTTTTCCCTTGCCTGTGTACTTCGCTACCGCCGGATGGTTATGAAAGAATTCGGCGGCGTCACCGGGGACACCGCCGGATATTTCCTGCAAAGCTGCGAACTGTGGTGCATGGCCGGAATCTGGCTGGGAGGGCTGCTATGATCGACCTGCTGTTCATCCGCCACGGAGCCACCGCCGGGAATCTGGAAAAGCGATACATCGGCCGAACCGACGAACCGCTGTGTGAACAGGGCATCGCACAAATCCGGGCGCTGAAAGGAGCGCTGCCCCAGCCGGACCACCTGTTTGTCTCTCCGTTGCTGCGTACCCGCCAGTCCGCCCAGATTCTGTTTCCCCATATAGAGGGAATGGCCGTGGATGCCTTTCGGGAAACGGACTTCGGTGTATTTGAGGGAAAGAATTACCTGGATTTATCCGGCGATCCATCTTATCAGGCATGGCTGGGCAGCTTTTGCCAAGGCCCCATCCCCGGCGGAGAGTGTGCCAACCATTTCAAAGCCCGGTGCTGCCAGGGCTTTCGTCAGGTAATGGAGACTGTCCCCGATGGCTCCACAGCCGCCTTTGTGATTCACGGCGGCGCCATCATGGCAATTTTAGAAGAATTCGTTCGGCCCAAACAGGATTTCTACCACTACCACATTGGCAATGGACAGTATATCCAAGCCTATTACAGGCAGGGTATGATTTACAACGCTGAACCGCAGAAAGCGCTTTTTATTTAAGAGCTCTAAATGAGCAAATCTGAAAAATAAACGTGTTAGTTTAAAAACCTGGACTTGGTCCGTTTTGTTGGACACAATGTATAGTATAATGGCACCATCAAAGAGAGATGGGGCGAAACACTATGGGTAGACGTGAATTGGTAAGTCTGATCGAGCAGATCGAGCAATTGAGCGAGTATCAGATCGAGCAGATTCGC
>CALWXR010000084.1 GCA_944385535.1 uncultured Oscillospiraceae bacterium | reverse complement strand
GAAAGGGGGCGTTGAATGGCACGCAGTAAAAAATATGTCATCTCGAGCGGAGCAAAGCGTAGTCGAGAGATCCTGGCGCTTTCGGGTGCTGAAATGTCTATTGGTTCCGCCGGTGGAACCAGTTCGGTGCCTACTGGCCGTGGGTGCGTGGATCCCTCGGCTTCGCTGGGGATGACAGGTCTTTTCTGCGGTGGAACCATTTGGGTGCCTACTGACCGTAAGTGCGTAGATCCCTCGACTCCGCTTCGCTCCGCTCGGGATGACAGGTCTTTTCTGCGGAGGAAGCACCCGACTCCGTTGTTTGCTCTGCACTTCCCCACTCTGTCATCTCGAGCGCAGTCGAGAGATCCACGCACTCCTGGGCGGGAAAGGGGGCGTTGAATGGCACGCAGTAAAAAATATGTCATCTCGAGCGAAGCGCAGCGGAGTCGAGAGATCCTGGCGCTTTCGGGCGCTGAAATGTCTATTGGTTCCGCCGGTGGAACCAGTTCGGTGCCTACTGGCCGTAAGTGCGTAGATCCCTCGACTTCGCTCGGGATGACAGGTCTTTTCTGCGGCGGAACCATTTGGGTGCCTACTGGCTGTAGGCGCTGTTCAGTAGAATACACAAATATTCGCCCCTATCCTTTGGTAAAGTTTTATTTACTTCCCTCTTGCATATCCCGCTTTGTCGTGGTACACTATTTATGTAGTTAGCTACCTATTTTTGTGAGGTGATGATTCTGGAAACTTTATACGGCCATTTGATTCGCCAGCTTCACAGCTGTACGGATCAGGCCATGACCAATGCCCTTGCGTCTATGGACCTAACCGCGGCGCAAGGGCATATTATGGGCTTTATCAGCCATCAGGAGGCGCCGCCCTGTCCCCGGGACATTGAGGAGGAGCTTCATCTGAGCCATCCCACGGTGTCGGGCCTGCTGTCCCGGCTGGAGAAAAAAGGCTTTATCCAAACCCGCACGGACGAAGCCGACCACCGGTGCAAGCGGATCTACATCCTGCCAAAGGGCCAGGAGCTGAACGACACCATGGCCCAGATCATGCTGGGGACGGAAGCGCAGATGGTAGTCGGGTTTACCGATGGGGAAAAAGCCCAGTTCCGCGGCTATTTGCTCCGGGCCATCGGCAACATGCGCGGGCCCGGAAAAGACAATCACAAGGAGGAATCTACTCAATGATAAAACAGCTGGCCCGGTGCATCCGGGAATTCAAGTGGCCGGCGATCTTAAGCCCCCTGTGCATGGTGGGGGAGGTATACATGGAGACCCTGATCCCCCTGGTCCTGTCCAACATCGTGGATCAGGGCGTTCAGGCGGGGAACATGGGGGCGGTTGTGAAATACGGCCTGATCCTGGTGCTGTACGCCACCATATCCCTGGCCTTCGGCATCGCCTCGGCCTTCTTCGCGTCCTACGCCGCCACGGGCTTCGCCCGGAATCTGCGCCACGATATGTACTACAATGTGCAGACCTTTGACTTCGCCAACATCGATAAATTCTCCACCGCCTCCATCGTCACCCGTCTGACCTCGGACGTGGCCACCATCCAGATGGTGTTCCAGATGATGATCCGTATGGCCATCCGCTGCCCCATGATGCTGATTCTGGCCACCTACAACGCCTACTCCATCAGCCCCCGGCTGTGCCTGGTTTACTGCGTGGTGCTGCCCCTGCTGGGCTTCGGCCTGCTCATTCTCATGACCAGCGTTCACCCCATCTTTGACCGGGTGTTCAAAACCTATGACAAGCTGAACAACGTGGTTCAGGAGAACGTCCACGGCATCCGGGTGGTGAAGTCCTTCGTCCGGGAGGAAAAGGAAGTGGAGAAGTTCACCTCCGTGTCCCAGCAGATCTATCGGGACTTCTGCAAGGCGGAACGGATCATGTCCTTCAATAACCCGCTGATGCAGCTGGCGGTGTACACCTGCATTCTGGCGATCTCCTACCTGGGAGCCACCATGGTCATCTCCTCCGGCAACAACGCCGCCCTGGGCCTGACCACCGGACAGCTCACCTCCATGTTCACCTACACCGGCCAGATTCTGAACTCTCTGATGATGCTGTCCATGGTGTTCGTGATGATTACCATGGCCCGGGCGCCCATGCGCCGTACCGCGGAGATCCTGGTGGAGGAGCCGGAGCTGGCCCAGCCGGAACTGCCGGTGACCACCCTGCCCGACGGCTCCATCGACTTTGAAAACGTGTCCTTCCGCTACTCCAAAACCGCCGACCGGAACGCCCTGGAGCACATCAATCTGCACATCGACTCGGGCATGACCGTGGGCATCCTGGGCGGCACCGGCTCCAGCAAATCCACCCTGGTTCAGCTGATCCCCCGGCTTTATGACGCCACAGAGGGCACCGTCCGGGTGGGCGGCGTGGACGTAAAGGACTACGATATGGATACCCTGCGCAGCGGCGTTTCCATGGTGCTGCAAAAGAACGTGCTGTTCTCCGGCACCATTAAGGAAAACCTGCGCTGGGGCAACCCGGACGCCACCGACGAGGAACTGATCCACGCCTGCAAGCTGGCCTGCGCCGACGAATTCATCCAGGGCTTCCCGGACGGGTACGACACCTTTATCGAGCAGGGGGGCACCAACGTCTCCGGCGGCCAGAAGCAGCGGCTATGCATCGCCCGGGCCCTGCTGAAAAAGCCCCAGATCCTGATCCTGGACGACTCCACCTCCGCGGTGGATACCAAGACCGACGCCTCCATCCGCCACGCCTTTGCCCGGGAGATCCCCGGCACCACCAAAATCATCATTGCCCAGCGGATTTCCTCCGTACAGGACAGCGACCTGATCCTGGTGCTGGACGGGGGCCGGATCGTGGGCCAGGGCAAACACGACGATCTTTTGAAAACCTGCCATATCTACCAGGAAGTTTACGAATCTCAGATGAAAGGAGCGATGGAATAATGCCTCCTGTAAAAATGTCCGGGGACGGCCGCATGGCCCGCAACCCCAAGAAAACCATTCTCCGGCTGCTGGGCTACATGGGTCAGTACAAAAAGACCATGGTTGTTGTGGTGGTGTCCATCCTCTTCAGCGCCATCGCCCAGGCGGTCAGCTCCTCCTCCCTGGGCACCCTGGTGGATGACTATATCCTGCCTATGCTGGCCCAGGAAAATCCCGACTACGCCCCGTTGATGCAGTTTTTGGGACTGCTGGCCTGCATTTACCTGATCGGCATGTTCTCCTCCTTCCTGTACAGCTTCCTGATGGTTCAGGTAGGCCAGGGCACCCAGAAGCACATCCGGGACGACATGTTCATCCACATGCAGTCCCTGCCCATCCGGTATTTCGACACCCACCCCGCCGGCGACATTATGAGCCGCTACACCAGCGACATCGACACCCTGCGGCAGATGATCTCCCAGTCCATCCCCCAGTGTATTTCCTCGGTGGCCACGCTGATTGTGGTATTCATCGCCATGGTCATCACCTCCCCCATTCTCACCTGCGTGCTGCTGGTGACCGTCAGCGCCATTGTTCTGGTGTCCAAATTCCTCACCGGCAAGTCCGCCCGGTTCTTCATCGGCCAGCAGCAAGCCCTGGGCGCGGTAAACGGCTTCGTGGAGGAAATGATCAACGGCCAGCGGGTGGTGAAGGTATTCACCCACGAGGACGCCTGCAAGGAGCAGTTCGATGAGCTGAACGAGCAGCTCCGGGGCAACGCCTTCCAGGCGGGGGCCTACTCCAACGTAATGGGCCCGGTGAACAACAACTTAGGGTATCTGCAATACGCCGTTCTGGCCATTATAGGCGGCCTGATCGCCGTGTATACCGACGGCGGACTATTAAGCCTGGGCAAGCTGATCTCCTTTCTGACCCTGTCCCGGACCTTCAACCAGCCCATTTCCCAGGTGAGCAACCAGATCAACGCCATCGTCATGGCTCTGGCCGGCGCAGAGCGGATCTTTGAGCTGATGGACGAGGAACCGGAAGCGGATCAGGGCTACGTCACTCTGGTAAACGCCCGGGAGGGAGCGGACGGCGCTCTCACCGAATGCGCCGAGCGCACCGGCCGCTGGGCCTGGAAGCACTACCACAAGGCTGACGACACCACCACCTACACCGAGCTGAAGGGCGACATCACCATGTTCAACGTGGACTTCGGCTACGTGCCGGAAAAGACGGTGCTCCACGACATCACCCTGTACGCCAACCCTGGACAGAAAATCGCCTTCGTGGGGGCTACCGGCGCGGGCAAGACCACCATCACCAACCTGATCAACCGGTTCTACGACATTGCCGACGGCAAGATCCGCTACGACAACATCAACATCAACAAGATCCGCAAACCCGATCTGCGCCGGTCCCTGGGCGTGGTATTGCAGGAGACCAACCTGTTCACCGGCACGGTGATGGACAACATCCGCTACGGCAAGCTGGACGCCACCGACGAGGAATGCATCCACGCGGCCAAGCTTGCCAACGCCCACGACTTCATCACCCGTCTGCCCCAGGGCTACAACACCATGCTCACCGGCAACGGGGCCAGCCTGTCCCAGGGCCAGCGGCAGCTGATCGCCATTGCCCGGGCGGCGGTGGCGGATCCCCCGGTGATGATCCTGGACGAAGCCACCTCCTCCATCGACACCCGGACGGAAAAGCTGGTCCAGGACGGCATGGACGCGCTGATGAAGGGCCGGACCGTATTCGTCATCGCCCACCGGCTTTCCACCGTGCGCAACTCCGACTGCATCATGGTATTGGATCACGGCCGGATCATCGAGCGGGGCACCCACGACAGCCTGATCGAAGAGAAGGGAACCTACTATCAGCTGTACACCGGCGCCTTTGAATTGGAATAAAAAAAGCGGCCCCCGGGCCGCTTTTTTATTTCTTAAGAGGGGCTGAATGGCAGGGGAAAAGCATGTCATTTGGAGCATAGTCGAGAGATCCTGGCACTTTCGGGGCCTGAAATGTCCATTGGTTCCTCCGCACTCAAAATCTGTCATCTCGAGCGGAGCGCAGCGGAGTCGAGAGATCCACGCACTCCCGGGCGGAGAAATGGCCGTTGAATGGCATGCAGTAAAAATCTTGTCATCTCGAGCGAAGCGCAGCGAAGTCGAGAGATCCTGGCACTTTCGAGCTCTAAAATGTCCGTTGGTTCCGCCGGTGGAACCAGTTCGGTGCCTACTAACGGTAAGTGCGTGGATCCCTCGACTTCGCTGGGGATGACATTTCTTTTTCTGCCCAGGAACCATTTGGGTGCCTGCTTATGGGAAGTACGGCGGAGTGAATAGTCAAGAAGTGAGGTATTTTCTTCGAAAAATGGATTTCAAATCATTCCTGAAGGGAATACCACACCTATTCCCTATTCACTTTTTTATTGCTTCCCTTGGGCTTCAGCCTGTCAGCATACCCGCCAGGTAGATCACTACCAGGTGGGCCGGGTAGTAGAGGTAAAAGAGGCTTCCCATTCTCCAGCTTCCCCGGCGGCCGCTGTAGCAGGCCATAAGGGGCACAGCGGCCAGCGCCCACCACTGGACGCCTCCGCAAGCGATCCCCAGCAGGCAGAGCCCCAGGGTCAGCAGGGCCAGCTTCTTTCTTTTGTCCCGGCCGAAGTACACCAGCACCGGCAGCAGCACCCCGAAAAAGCCGTAGTCTATGGCAAAGTCCCCGGCGGGGAGTGCCCGGGGAAGGATCTCGCACAGGAACCACACCCCCAGCACCCCGGCGGCGGCCAGCAGCTTTTCCCCGGGGCCCCCTTCCCCTGCCCGCTCCAGCCCCCAGATCAGCACAACGGACAGGGAAAAGGTGACCAGAATGCACTGGTACAGCGACCCCATGGCGAAGAAATACACCACCTGGCACACCAGGGCCAGCAGGGCCAGCCTGCCAAGGTACCGGCCCCGGTCATGGGTGTACCGGCAGCCCTCGGCTATCATGTAGGCGTAAATGGGCAGCGCCAGCCGCCCCAGGATCCGCAGGAGGGGAAGCTGGGGCAGCAGATACAGCCCCACATGGTCACAGGTCATGGCGGCCATGGCTATGAGCTTTAGTTGATTGCCGGACAGCCCGGCCCGCTGCTGAACCTTTCCGCCCACGAGCCTTCCCCCTTTCGTTCTTTTTTGCCATGATACCACCGAAGCGGCGGCTGTGTCAAGGCAGCAAAAAAGCGCCCCTCCGGGCGCGAAGCGTTTTCTGTATAAAAAGTGAAATGACCCTTGACTACCACGCCTTGTGATCAGCATGTTTTTTTGTAGTCAAGGGTCATTTCTGTTCACTCTTATTATCTAACATCTGTTGGTTAACCTCTCTTTCTACAGATTAGCGAACTTTCTTTCGATGCCAGGAACCATTCCGCAATCCTTATGCTTTTTTCCTTCAATCTCTTCAGCGAGATGCTCTTATAAGTCGGAAAAGTATGCACGAAGAAGTCGCCGGTTGATTGTAACCCTTTTCGATTCACTTGCAGGACTGACAGTTTTTTTGTTTTCAGCCGGGAACATTTGCTAAGCCATTGGTTTTGCATGAGACTACTTTGCTTTTGGATTTGTATTCTTTGAGAAAATCATCTTTACAGGCTTATTTTCTTTTCATGCGTTCCAAATGCTTGGGGATAATTTTCTTTTCAGAAAAATTAGAAGAACGATGAATTAGATATATTGCTCTGACGGATGTTTCTCGCTGAAATCAGGATCCTAAACAAATGATTTTTTGTTTCTGAAGAGGAAATTATTTTCGAATATCTGTTTTTTGATTTTCATTACCTGCCAATGAAAATCTTAAAAATCAAATTTCAAATCTACTTTCTTTCAGATCCAACGCCCAGTTTGTTTTTGGAACCGTATTCTTATGGGGAATCGATCCCTTCCATTGCTTCTCGTAAACGTCTTTCCTTCTTTCACTGTTCGGTCAATTCCCATTGGGGTCTGAATGGAACATTGTTTTCAGAAAAAATGTTTCGCAAAACCATTGCTTTGGCGGATGTTCCTCGCTAAGATGTTTTTTTCCTACTGCGTTTTGTCAATGCTCACGATTTGCTTTTGCCTTTGTTTCTGCCTTCAACCTATGCTTTGCATGTAAAAATGGACTGTCAGGAAGTTACTTTCCGAAAAGAGTTTTACAAGAGAGAATCCCGGAAGCTGTTACCAGATCCTTTATTTGGGGTTCCTCTTTGTGCTTATAAGATATCACAGTTTTTGCCCTTTTGCAATATGGAATTTTGTATAAAGAAACAAAGTTCCTATTGTATAAAATACAGATTTCCCGGTAAACCCCGCGCTTTTGCCTTGACAAAGCCGGTGAAAATTTGCTATAGTAGATGTGATGGGCGGCCTTTTCCGGGTCGCCCTTTTGCTGTTCTTATGCCGTCCCGGGAGCTTGCCGGTTCCTTGGAGAAAGCCCCCCTTTTCCCTTTTTTCGGGAAGGTTTTTTACGAAACAAAGTTTCACACAGGCTTTCCGTCCCGGATCTCCGGCTCCAGGCCGCACATTTCGATCCGCTTTCGCAGCCAGGTTCCCCGGCGGTAGGCGATGAAAAACACCGCCGACGCCAGCACCCAGCTCAGGGGATAGCACACCGCCAGCAGCTCGATAGCGTGGCACCGGCTGACCACGGTGAACAGCCAGGCCACCCGGAACACACACACGCACAGGCAGGTAATCACCGTCGGCATCAAAGAATATCCGGTACCCCGCATGGTTCCGGCGAACACCTCCACCGGCATGAACAGGAAGTTGAAGGGCACGGTGAAGAGCATGATGTAGCTTCCCAGGTCGATCACCTGAGGATCCGGGGTGTAGATCCCCAGGATGCGTCCCCGAAAGACCATGACCAGGGCGCTGAGCAGACCCACCAGCCCCACGCTCATGGCCATGCAGGTCCAAACGCTTTTGCGGATCCGGTCATACCTCTGGGCGCCAAAGTTCTGGCCCACAAAGGTGGTGACGGAAATCCCGAAGGCGCCGCTGATCTGCCAGGTCAGGGCGTCGGTTTTGATATAGGCGGTCCAGGCGGCCACGGCTGTTTCCCCAAAGGAGTTGACCCCCGATTGGATCAGCACATTCGCCAGGTCAAAGGTGATGAATTGCAATCCCGCGGGCACCCCCACGTAAGCAATCCGCTTCATCAGCCCCATTTCCAGCCGCAGACGGCCCAGGCGCAGAGGCACCTCCCCTTCGGTTTTCCGGCACAGCACAACGAGCACCAGGGCCGCGCTGACCCCCTGGGACAGCACCGTGGCCACAGCAGCCCCCGCCACCCCCATGTTCAGCTCCACCACGCACACAAGATCCATCACAATATTCACCAGGCAGGCAATGAGCAGAAACAGGGTGGGCCGCCGGGAATCTCCCCGGGCCCGGAGGATCCCCGCCCCCATGTTGTACACCATGGAGAAGATCGCCCCGGAAAAGTAGATTTGGGTGTAGACGGCGGCGTCGGGCAGGCAGCTTTCCGGGGTATCCATCCACCGAAGCACCTGAGGGCTCAGCCCCATGCCCAAAGCCATCACCGCCACCCCCAAAAGCAGGGACATGGCCATGCCGGTGTGAAGGGCCTGCTCCACCCCTTCCCTGTTCCGGGCGCCGTAAAATTGGGACAGCAGCACCGTGGCTCCGGTGCTCACGCCGATGAAAAAGCCGTTGATTAAGTTGATGAAGGCGGCGGTAGCCCCCACCGCCGCCAGAGCCGGGGTGCCTACGAACCGGCCCACCACAATGGTGTCCACCGTGTTATACAGCTGCTGGAACAAGGAGCCCAGCAGAATGGGAAAGAAAAAGATGAGCAGCTGCTTCCAGATGACCCCCTGGGTGATCCGGCGCGCTCCTATGGACTGAACCATAAAACATCCTCCTGTGATGGCATTCAACGGCCATTCTACCACGGAAAAGGGGAATTGTCTACGGAGGATATAAAAAAAGAAATATGCTTATCTGGTTAACTCAGCTTCCGCAAGAAACCAGGTTTTCTATCAGAAAGTATGATGCAAATGGGGGAAAGGTTTGGCGCATCCCTCGTCCGGGTGCTCCCCTACCCTGCCGGGGGCCTTCCTTTCTTGTCTCGGCAAGAA
>CALWXR010000083.1 GCA_944385535.1 uncultured Oscillospiraceae bacterium | reverse complement strand
CGCCATTCACCAGACAGGCTACGATGACTTTCTTATGCACATCAATCCCACAACAACACCGATAGACAACTTCCATAACCAAACGCTCCTTATAAAAGTTGTCACGGCGTGCTCTCCTAAAAGCAATTATTTTGCTATACGTCCTTGATGCCATTCGGCTGGGACAATTTGTGGTTCAACAGGAGAGCAAAACCAGTTTTATGCGCGCGCTCGTAGCGGCAAAAAAAGCCGATCTTGTGCCGTGCATATCTATTTTACCATATGCAGAAGGTTTTTGCACTCCGTTTTCATTCATCGTGGTGCAAGAATGTAATGCTGCATGAAGTTTTATATCCAAAAACGCGGATATCCATTTTTACTTTGTAAATTAGCCTTTTAGGAGGAAGAAAACATGAAAGAACAATTGGAGCAGATCAAAAAGAGCGCTCTTGCTTCCCTGGACGCCGCCGACACCCCGGCCGCCCTGGAAGAACTGCGGGTCAAGCTGCTGGGTAAGAAGGGCGAGCTCACCGCCGTGCTGAAGCAGATGGGCAAGCTATCCCCGGAGGAGCGGCCGGTCATGGGCCAGATGGCCAACTCCGTCCGCTCTTCCATTGAGGAAAAGCTGGAGCAGCGCAAGGCAGCCATCCACGCGGCGGTTCTGGAAGCCAAGCTGGCCGCGGAAGCCATCGACGTGACCATCCCCGGCGACCAGATCCCGGTGGGCCACCAGCACCCCATGAACCAGGTGCTCCAGCAGATCAAGGACATTTTCGTAGGCATGGGCTACCAGGTGGTAGACGGCCCGGAGGTGGAGCTTGCCAGCTACAACTTCACCCGTCTGAACATTGAGGAGGGCCATCCCTCCCGGGACCGTTCCGACACCTTCTATTTTGACGACAACGACGAAGTGCTGCTGCGGACCCAGACCAGCCCCATGCAGATTCGTTACATGGAAAACCACAAGCCCCCTCTGTGCATGCTGGCTCCCGGCCGGGTGTTCCGTAAAGACGAGGCCGACGCCACCCACTCCCCCATGTTCCATCAGATCGAAGGTCTGGTGGTGGCCGAGGACATCACCATGGGCGACCTGAAGGGCGCTCTGATCAACATTATGCGCAGCATCTACGGCCAGGACGCCCAAATGCGGTTCCGTCCCCACCACTTCCCCTTCACCGAGCCCAGCTGTGAAATGGATATGCAGTGCCATAAGTGCCACGGCACCGGCGAGATCGATGGCCAGGTATGCTCCACCTGCCACGGCGAAGGCTGGATCGAACTGCTGGGCGCGGGTATGGTCCATCCCACGGTTCTGGAAAACTGCGGCATCGATCCGGAAATCTACTCCGGCTTCGCCTTCGGCATGGGCCTGGAGCGTATGGCCATGGGCCGTCTGAAGATCAACGACCTGCGCCTGATCTTCGACAACGACGTGCGGTTCCTGAACCAGTTCTAAATAGGAGGATAACAGGCTATGAAACTCAACAGAAAATGGCTGAATGAAGAATTTGTGGACCTGTCCCAGGTTTCCGATAAAGAATTCGTAGATACCCTGACGGTGTTCGGTCAGAAGGTGGAAACCTACGAGCGCATGAACGCGGAAATCAAGAATGTGGTGGTTGGCAAGGTCATCTCCATGGTCCCCCATCCCAACTCCGACCACATGTTCATCTGCCAGGTGGATGTGGGCCAGGAGGAGCCGGTGCAGATCGTCACCGGCGCTCAGAATGTCCACGAAGGGGATCTGGTTCCTGCCGCTCTGCACAACTCCTGGCTTCCCGGGGGCGTGCACATCACCAAGGGCAAGCTTCGGGGGGAAAAGTCCAACGGCATGCTCTGCTCCTTCGCCGAACTGGGTCTGACCCAGAACGATCTGCCCGGCGCCTACGCCGACGGCATCTGGATTCTGAATGATGAAGACTGCCAGGTAGGCCAGGACATCAATCTGGTCATCGGCAACGATGATACCGTGGTGGACTTTGAGATCACCAACAACCGGCCCGACTGCTATTCCATCATCGGTCTGGCCAGAGAAGCCGCCGCCGCCTTCGGCAAGCCCTTGCGCCACCATGAGCCGGTGGTCCACGGCAGCGATGCCGGGGATATTTACGACTACCTGGATGTGGAGGTTCCCGCGGAGAAGCTTTGCAACCGCTATTCCTCCCGGATGGTGGCCAACGTGAAGATCGGGCCCTCCCCCAAGTGGCTGCGCCAGCGGCTTCGCGCCAACGGCGTCCGTCCCATCAACAACATTGTGGACATCACCAACTATGTAATGCTGGAATACGGCCAGCCCATGCACGCCTTTGACTACCGCTATGTTTCCTCCGGCAAGATTGTTGTCCGGGAAGCGGAAGAGGGCGAAACCCTGACCACCCTGGACGGCAACGTCCGGGATCTGAAGGCGGGCATGCTGGTGATCGCCGACGACAACAAGCCCATCGGCCTGGCGGGCATCATGGGCGGCGAGAACTCGGAAATTGTGGACGACACCACCATGGTGGTCTTTGAGTCCGCCAACTTTAGCGGCACCTCCATCCGTCAGACCGCCCTGGCTCTGGGCATGCGTACCGAAGCCTCCGGCAAGTTTGAAAAGAATCTGGATCCCATGATGACCGTCCCGGCGGTGCAGCGTGCCTGCGAACTGGTAGAGCTTCTGAACTGCGGCGACGTGCTCAGCGGCATCATCGATGTGATCAACTACGTTCCCGAACCCAGGCAGCTGCCTTTGGAGCCGGAGAAGATCAACCGCCTTCTGGGCACTGAGATTTCCAGGGAGGAAATGGTGCGCTACCTGAATCTGCTGGAGATCCCCGTGGAGGGCGATACCATCCTGGTTCCCTCCTTCCGTCCCGATTTGAACCTGATGGCGGATATCGCGGAGGAGGTTGGCCGCTCCTACGGCTATAACAACATCCCCACCACCGCCTTCAAGACCTCTACCCAGGGCGGCTACTCCCCGGAGATGAAGCTGGAAGCCAAGGCCGGTACCCTGTGCCGGGGCCTGGGCTACAGCGAGATCATCACCTACTCCTTCGTCTCCCCCGCTGTGTTCGACCAGATCCGGCTGAGCAAGGACTCCCCCCTGCGCAATGCCCTGAAGATCCAGAATCCCCTGGGGGAGGATACCTCCATCATGCGTACCATCGCCCTGCCCTCCATGCTGGAGATCCTGTCCCGGAACAACGCTTACCACAACAAGTCCGTGAAGCTCTACGAGCTGGCCAAGATCTACTTGCCTGTAGAAGGACAGACCCTGCCTGAGGAACCCAAAATGCTGGTTCTTGGCACCTACGGGGCCGGAGAGACCTTCTTTACCCTGAAGGGCGAGGTGGAAGCCATTTTCGCCGGTCTGCGGCTGAAGAAGGCCGCCTACCGGGCGGTTCAGGACAATCCCAGCTATCATCCCGGCCGCTGCGCCGCTGTGTCCATCGACGGCGTGGAGATCGGCGTCATGGGCCAGATCCATCCCCTGGTTGCCGCTAATTACGGCATGGATGTGGATGTGTACTGTGCGGAACTGGACTTCGGCAAGCTGATGGCCGCCCAGCTGGAGGACGCCACTTACACTCCCCTGCCCAAGTATCCCGCCGTATCCCGGGATCTGTCCCTGATTTGTGATGAAAGCGTCACTGTGGCTCAGGTGGAGGATGTGATCACCGCCGCCGCCGGCAAGCTGCTGCGGGAGGTGAAACTCTTTGACATCTACCGGGGCGTAGGCGTTCCCGCCGGAAAGAAGAGCATGGCATTCTCCCTGGTGCTCCGGGCCGATGACCGTACCCTGACCGACAGCGATTCCGAAGGAGTCGTTTCCAAAGTTCTGGCTGCATTAAAAGAAAAGCTGGACGCTTCTCTTCGGTAAAGCAAAGCCGGGCGGGGTTTCCCGCCCGGCAACTGCACACTTTCACAAAAAATTCCTGATTTAGGACTTTACAGTTGTAAGGTTTTCGGATATAATGACTATATTCCTGAAATACTCGTAAGGAGGCTGAATACCATGACGGATAAGGACACCGTAAAATTCACCGTACCCAGCGATGACAAAGAGAATATGCGCCGTATTCTCCGGAGTGTGTACGAGGCCCTGACCAAAAAAGGCTATAATCCCATCAACCAGATCGTTGGGTATCTGCTGACCGAGGATCCCACCTACATCACCAATTATAACAACGCCCGCAGCATGATCTGCAAAATTGACCGGGATGAACTGATGCAGGTTCTGGTTCGGGAGTACCTCTTCGACAAAGATACCGGAGCGGAATAACCCGCCGCCAAAGGGCTTTTGTGCAGGCAAAAGCCCTTTGTTTTTTGCCGCCGTCTGCTGTGTTTTTGCAAACGTATGCGGTAAAAATGCACCTTGACAATTTCATACTTTCCCTCCGTCTTTACCCTTTTTCAAGTTTTTTTCAGAAATAATTATGTAAACCCGGCGTTTTGACGCCAATTTCCAACAAAATACTTGACATCTGCGTTACAATGTGTTACAATTCGATTACATTTTGCACAGGAGGTACCGTTCATGGCTGATGAAAATGCAGTTCTCATGTATAAAGGACATCCGCTCATGCGGAAGGACAACCTGATCTACTACGGTTCCATGGCAGATAGCCACATCGTTATGCTCCAGATTCTGGAGAGCAAAAAGGTTGGCGATCTGGATGTAGCCACCCGGGTATCCGTTCAGCTTCAGCTCACCGACCCCGCCGCCAAGAGCCGGGACCGGATTGTGAAGAAAAGCGAAAAAGACGGCCTGTACACTGCCCTGGATTTTGGCTGTGTATGGCTGGAACGTGCCCTGGCAGGCAAATAAAAATAGACGCAGTCTCAGAGAGAATCACCAATTCCCTATTCCCTAAGGCTGCCTACCAAAGACGGAGGCAAAAGTATGAAGTTTTCCAGAAGATTGATCACCCTGGTTCTGGCTGTGGCGCTGTGTGTCAGCACCTTTGCCGTTACCGCATCCGCAGCAGGCAACACCATGTATGGCATTGGCTTTGTAAAAGCCTCTTCCCTGCGGTTAAGAAGCGAGCCCAATACCACTTCCTCTACCATCGACTTTGCTCCCCGCAACGAATGCGTTGTAGTAATCAGCAAGTCCGGCGAGTGGTACAAGGTAAACTATAATCTGCAGATCGGCTATATGCACGAGGACTACCTGAGCGTGCTGACCAGAGAAAACGCGGAACTGGGTTACGGCAGCGTCACCGGCAGCAATGTAAATCTGCGTCGCGGCCCCTCTACCTCCTACGGAAGAGTCGCCCAGGCGGACAAGGGCGATCAAGTCTACATCATCGGTCTGAACAACGGCTGGTACAAGGTCATCTATGGTTCCAACATCTGCTATATTCGCAGCGACTACGTGGAACTGACCGAGATTCCTTATGAAAATCAGGAATCCCCCAACTCCCCCAAATTTTTCCGGCTGGGCAAGTCCACCGGCACCGCTCCCAGCGCCGCCGCTCTGAATGGCAGCAGCTCTTCTTCCGGAAGCGCTTCCAATGATTCTTCCGAAAGCGATTCCGATGACTCCGGTTCCACCGGCTCCGCTACCGGCGCCCAGATCGTGGCGGAAGCCCGGAAATACCTGGGCACCCCCTATGTTTACGGCGGCGCCTCTCCCAGCGGTTTTGACTGCTCCGGCTTTGTGTACTATGTGCTCAAGCAGCTGGGCTACTCCCCCTACCGCACGCCTGCGGATCAGTACACGCAGGGCACCTACGTGGCAAAATCCGACCTGCAGCCCGGCGACATTGTGTTCTTCGCCAATACATACGCCAGCGGCCTTTCTCATGTGGGCATCTACACCGGCAACGGTCAGTTTATCCACTCCCCCAACTCCCGGTCCACGGTCTCCTACTCCGACCTGACCACCGGCTACTGGGCAAACCACTACTACGGCGCCCGTCGCATGAGTGCGTAAACGAATAGAATTCGAATCGTGCAATTCAGAAAATAGTTCAGCAAGAAACGGCATGGCTTAACAGCTGTGCCGTTTCTTGCTGTTTTTCATGTGTATTGATTGACCGAAAGGTGTGCGAATAAGTCGTTATCACGACTTATTCAGCAGACATTTTTTAGTTTGTGTTGTGCTTTGCCGCGTATTTCTTGATTAGAATTTTCGCTGCGACAGCCACCGCAATGACAGCTAATGTAACAGCCCCAGATATCAAAACGCTTGTGTACCAGGGTACAGCTTGCATAGCATACAAATCGGGGTGCGTTTTGAAATTCCAATAGACGAAAATCCCATGCCCAATAAATGAGCCGGCAAACGCGCCTATCAAGATGTTTAGGAAGTTATTTACCTTTTTCATTCTGCGTTCTCCTTTCTCGGGGCGCACTTAAATTGCGGATCGGGCATAGTACCCATTTTCCAATGCGCCGTCTCCATTTGTTGAATTGCTTGACAGTAAGTACAGCAGCTTATTTTATCTCAACCGGCGGGTTTGAGGGATTTTCAACCGCATACCATTCGCTGTCGATCAAAATTGCGCTGCTAACACCCTGATACACATAGGTAAAGGTGATTTCACCATTGTTGACATGAAAAATCCATGCTTCACCGCCTGCATAGCTGTCCGGCGTTTCTTCCTCGCCAAGAGGCGTTTGCTCCCATTCAAGAGCCGCCGCCCATTCTTTAATTATTACGATTTCATCATTGTCTAATTCTTTTGTGATTTCCAAAGGATAAAAGTCATGGGTAACTTCAATGCTGCTGATTTCATCTGGAATTAGTGTGGGCGTAATCGTTTCTTCTTGCTGATTACACCCCGCCATAGATAAGCCAAGCACCAATACCATAACCAACGAAATGATTTTACTCATTCTGGTACCTCCATATCATCAGAACAAAATGTTCCAAAGCGTATTTGCCCGCCGAAAGGCTGAGCAGCCTTGCCTTTACAAAGCCGCGGCCTGTTTGCGCTGTTCGGCTCTGGGGCTATGCGTCCGGCTTGCTTAGCTCAACAAGATACCTAAAGCAAGGAAAAACAGGATGCCGACAACCCCAATGACCGCAAACACATTCAGAACAGTATTGATGGCCGTCTTAGCGTTTTGAACATCATCATAGATTGCCGTAATTTGTTTGTCTTTTAGGTTTTGATCCCTCACATCTTGAACATCAATATCTTTCACAAGTGCGTCAAGCGATAAGCCGAAGTAATCGCTTAACAATACAAGCCTTTGAAAGTCGGGGTAGCTTTGCGCAAGCTCCCATTTGGAAATGGTCTGTCTGGAAACTCCTAACCTTTGACCAAGTTCGTCCTGGGATAAGCCTTTGGATTTTCTAAGTTCAATCAGTTTTTCATTGAAATTCATAATCGACACTCCTTTCGTTTTTTGTGTCTATATCATATCAATCAGAGTGCCTGATCCGCAACCAACCACTGTTGGCAATTTGTCAACCGTACCTAACGACCATCATTTTTTATTCTTCTGTCTCTAAATGAGCAAATTCAAATTGTACACAAATTGCAGAAAAAGGAAGCAGTCAAAGGCCCCCTTTACACAAGGGGGCTGTCACGGCGAAGCCGTGACTGGGGGATTGACGCGGCAGGGCGCTTCCCTTTTTGCCGAAGTGCGGGCGAATTCGCAACATTTCACTGCACAATCCCTCAGGCCCTACGGGCCAGCTCCCTTTACACAAGGGAGCCTTGGGAGCTCCCGCTCCAGTGCAAATCCGAAATTGTGCATTTTTCAAATCTGCTCATTTAGAGTTCTTCATAGCGACACCTTCATATCATCTTTTGTTTTCTTGACCGCAGCCACATTCTGCCCGGTTACGCTGATAATCGTTTCCCGCTTGCATTTGGGGCAGAACAGGGGGATGTTTTCAACCACCGTATCGGGGTGCACCTTAATGCGGGTCTTGTTGTTGCAGATCGGGCATAACACCCATTTTTCATTTTCCAACACACCACCTCCGAACCTATTTAATTTCCTTGCCGCAGTAAGAGCAATACTTTCCGTTAGTTAATCTTGCCTTGCCACAATGCGGGCATTTTGCAGACCCCCATCTAATGTAAATAAGCCCACCGAGCAGAAGAACGATACAAGGTAATGCGATATATGCCGTTGTGCTGATAATGTTTTCGTCCAACTCATATACCCCAACCCCCCATAATCGCCATTGTTATTACAAGGACAACAGCTGAAATAGCTACAATCCAAGTTGCTGCTTTCTTCATAGTGATCCCTCCATATCATTGGGACAAAATGTCCCAAAGCGTATTTGCCCGCCGAAAGGCAAAGCAGCGGCCTTGCCTTTACAAAGCCGCTGCCTGTTCGTGCTGTTCGGCTCTGGGGCTATGCGTCCGGCTCGGTGATAACTTACATTGCTTATGTAGGCATAGTTATTCTAACGAATAAAATCGTTGCTACAATCGCTACAACAAAGATTGCCGACCAAATCCATAATTTTTTGGATTTCAAATCAAGTTTTCCTTTGGTTGTTTTTTCAAGAATAATACCCATTATTACAGAAACTCCAAAGATACAGCCCCAAATAGCCCAACCATAATGACTATGCCCGTATGCCGCACCTGCCGGATTATGTCCGCAAAGTTCGCCAAGCAACAGAGCAATCGAAAATCCCAGCAGAGTCGTAAAGGAAAAATACTTTTTTCCAAACAAAGCAGGGGCAACGGATATTGCCATAGCAATCCAGAAAATATTTTGGTGAAGCAGCCAACCATATACATAGCTTAATTGTTTCGGGTCATTTCCAAATAGCCACCCCATGACACTTGTCGGCTCCCCGGTGGTTCCGAAAATGCGTCCGGCAAGATAAATGATGATATATCCAACAATAATAGCCAGTGTAACTAGCAAGTTCATTTTCCGTTTAGCCTTGCGCTCTTCGGCTTTCTTTTCTTCCTCTTTTTGTAAAGGAAGTAAATTTGTTCTGCCGGAGAGCTTTTTTCATCTTCGTCAGAAGCCAACAGCATATCGACTGTTGTACCGAATATTTCTGCGAGTTTGAAAGGATTTTCTGTACTCGGCGCAGACTGACCTGTTTCCCATTTTGTAACTGCCTGTCGGCTGACGCCAACAAATTCAGCAACCTTTTCTTGTGACAGCCCGGATTTTTTTCGTTGTTCCTTTATTCGTTCCCCTAATGACATATTGTTCACCTCCACCTATACTGTACCAAAAGATGGAGTGAATTTCTACCAACTATTCGGCAACTATCGGTTGCAGTATGTGTCAAGTAATAATTGGCAAGAATCCTTTTCACGAAACCAAGTGAAAAATCTGACTGCATCCGGTAGCA
>CALWXR010000082.1 GCA_944385535.1 uncultured Oscillospiraceae bacterium | reverse complement strand
TTTTGCCTAGTTGCGGATGAACTGGCAGACATTTCCTTTGCTGTCGCCTTTGAGAAATTGCAACTTTTTCTCCAAAACTGCTGGAGGGATTTATTGCCCGGAAAGAGGAAATTTCTGCGCTTGTTGTGGATTTCCTTGCGGGTCTGCCTGCTGACACGAAGTGTTTCCTGGATTTTGCAGGGTTAATGGCTACTTCCGCACCAGAAACGGGGTGCGAAGTTTGAGTGACGAAGATGTAAACATTTTGAATAAAAAAACCTGGCAACGCTTCTGTGGCAAGGTATTTCAGGCACAGTTACGACCATTCCTTTCCGCTGCCCGGTAAGGGAATTGCCACTAACGCAGCTTGTAGAATTTTGTTAAAAGAGCCGTGAGGAAGCGGGCACAATGGCCCGATTTCTCAAAAAGATTATCCCCCCAGGGGGCTTCCGTTGGCGGGAAGAACCCGGTATAATAAGCAAGAAAATTGCCCCGACGCAGCTGGCACTGCGCCGGGGCGTTACCGGCCAAACTCCGTAACGAGAAAGGCAGGCATCTGTATTATACCCTGTCCTGCCGAAAAAAGAAAGGATAAAGTTTATGAAAAAAATCATTGCTGTGCTTTTGGCGGCTGCTCTGGTGGTTTCCCTGGGCGCGTGCGGCAGCGCTGAGGCGGCGGGAAGCCCCCTGGTCTACGGCTCCGGCGACTACGACTCCATCAATCCCATTATGAATGAGCACTGTGAGATCAAGCACCTTTTGTTTGACAGCCTGGTAAAGCGGGACGGCGGCGGCAATCTGGCGCCCAGCCTGGCAACCGATTGGGTCTACGACGAGGAAACCATGACATATACCTTTTTCCTGGCGGAAGGCGTCAAGTGGCACGATGGCGAGGCCTTTACCGCCCGGGACGTGAAGTTCACCATCGAGGCAATCATGGATCCGGACAACGGCTCCGAAAACTATCCCAATTATGAGGAAGTGACCCAGATCAACGTGATCTCCGACTATGAAATTGCCTTTGTCCTGTCTGAACCCAATTACGCCTTCCTGGACTATATGACCATGTCCATCCTGCCGGAGCATCTGCTTCAGGGGGAGGATATGTGGGAGTCTGACTACTTTAAGGCCCCCATCGGCACCGGCCCCTACAAGCTGGAAAGCTGGGATGTGGGTCAGGCCATCACCATGGTGAAAAATGAGGACTACTTCGCCGGCGCTGCCAACATCGATACCATCATCTTTAAGATTGTCACCGACGACTCCGCCAAGGCCCTGCAGATGAAAAACGGCGAACTGGATCTTGCCCAGGTCACACCCAAAGACGCCCAAGCCCTTGAAAACGAAGAGGGCCTGACCATCTACGATATGGCTACCGCCGATTACCGGGGCATTCTCTATAACTTCGGAAATGAATACTGGCAGAATAATGCCGACCTGATCCCCGCCATCAACTACGCCATTGACCGCCAGGCCATTGTGGACGCGGTGCTGCTGGGAGAGGGCTTCACCGCTTACAGCCCCATTCAGCTGAACAAGTACAACTATGAGGGCGTGGAGCACTACGACTATGACCCGGACAAGGCAGCGGAAATCCTGGAGTCTGCGGGCTGTGAAAAGGACGGGGAAGGCTACTGGTGCCGGAACGGGGAGCGGATCGGTTTCACCATCAACGCCACTCCGGGAGACCAGGTTCGGATCGACATGGCCCAGATTGCGGCCCAGCAGCTGCGGCAAATCGGCCTGGATGTGAAGGCCAACGTGCCCGCCGACGGGATCGACTGGGGCGGACAGGAGTGCTGCATTATCGGCTGGGGCTCTCCCTTTGACGCGGACGATCACACCTACAAGGTCTTTGGCACCGGCAAGGGGGCCAACTACTCCGGCTACTCCAACGCCGATGTGAACAAGTATCTGACCGCCGCCCGTCAGACCGGCGACGAACAAGCGCGGGCGGAGTACTATAAGCAGTTCCAGATCGCCCTGGCGGAAAATCCCGCCTACACCTTCTTCTGCTACATCGATGGGCTGTTCGCGGCGGACAACGCCATTCAGGGGATCGATCCTGATGTGGTATTGGGCCATCATGGTGTGGGTATCTTTTGGAACGTTACCCAGTGGACCATGGAGTGACCCCCACTTTTCTGAAACCATAATAAGGGGCTGGATGACAGCCCCTTATCCCAATTTTTAGCAGGGGAGCCTCCCAATGGAAGAAATACTGAACATTAAAAACCTGTCTGTGAATATTCATGCCCCAGGCGGGACAGTCCACGCGGTGCGGGATGTGAGCTTTGAACTGTATCCCGGCGAGGTGCTGGCCATTGTGGGGGAATCCGGCTGCGGAAAAAGCATGCTCTGCAAGGCCATTATGAAGCTGCTGCCCAAAAGCGCCAAGGTGGAAGGCGGGCAGATCTTCGCCAACGGTGTGGATATTACCCACTATTCCCAGAAGGATATGGAGAAGCTGCGGGGCAAGCTGTTTTCCTACGTCTTTCAGGATCCCATGACCGCCCTGAATCCAACCATCCCCATCGGAAAGCAGATCGGGGAGGCCGTCTTAGTTCATGAGCCGAAACTGCCCAAGGCGCAGGTCTATGAACGGGTTATCGAACTTATGGAATTGGTGGGGATCCAGCGGCCCCGGGAGCGGTATCATCTGTATCCTTACAATTTTTCCGGTGGCATGCGTCAGCGCAGCGTTATGGCCATCGCGCTGGCCTCCAATCCCAGGATCTTACTGGCGGACGAACCCACCACCGCTTTGGATGTGACCATTCAAGCGCAGATCCTGGATCTATTGAAAAAAATTCAGGTGCAATTGGGCACCGCGACCATTCTGGTATCCCATGATTTAGGCGTCGTCGCCAGTGCGGCCGACCGTGTGGCGATCATGTACGCAGGCAAGATCGTGGAGATTGGCACGGCTGAGGAAGTGTACTATGACCCCCGCCATCCCTACACCTGGGGCCTGATGCAATCCTTGCCCGCACTGAATAAGGGCAATGCGGAGCTGAAAACCATTCCGGGCATGCCGCCGACCTTGGTGGAACCGCCGGTAGGGGACGCCTTTGCCTGCCGTAACCAATACGCCCTGGAGATCGATTATCACCAGCAGCCCCCCATGTTCCGGATTTCCGACACCCACTATGCGGCCACCTGGCTGCTGGATCCCAGAGCCCCTAAAATTACGCCGCCCATCGGAGGAAAGAGAAATGCCTGAAACCCTTTTGGATGTGGAGCACCTGTCCCATGTGTTCCGGCTGAGCAAGCATGCCCATATTCGGGCGGTGGATGACGTATCCTTTCAGCTTCACAGGGGGGAGATTCTGGGCCTGGTGGGAGAATCCGGCTCCGGCAAGTCCACCGTGGCCCGGTGCCTGATGAATATCTACCAGCCAACCGCCGGGGTGATTCGATATCAGGGCGTCAATATTTTGGATCGCCGGGAGTTTGCTCGAAACCGGAAAATGCTGGAAACCCGGCGGCAGATTATATTTCAGGATTCCGCGTCCAGTTTGAATCAACGGATGAAGGTCGCGGACATCATTGCAGAGCCTATGCATATCCACCATATCAAGCCCCCCAGAGGCTCCCTTCGTGAAGAGGCGGCCTATCAGCTGAAGTATGTGGGGATGGATGCCTCGTACCTTGATCAGTATCCCAGCGAACTGTCCGGCGGACAGCGGCAGCGGGTAGCCATCGCCCGGGCTCTTTCCATGGAGCCGGAACTGCTGGTCGCGGATGAGCCCATTGCCTCGCTGGATGTGTCTATTCAGGCTCAGATCGTCAATCTGTTTAAGCACTGCAACCAGGAGCATGGCTTCTCTATTTTGTTTATTGCCCACGATTTGGCCATGGTGGAGTTCCTGTGCCATCGGGTGGGGGTGATGTATCGGGGCCGCATGGTGGAATTGGCGCCTACGGCCGAGCTTTTTGGAGATCCCCGGCATGCTTATACCAAGGCCCTGCTTTCCGCTATCCCTTACCCGGATCCCGTTATCCAAAAGAACCGCCCCAGGGTGGATTTTGAAGAACTGGAATTTGATCGGGAGGGCGCATTCACAGAAGTGACCCCGGGCCACTTCGTGCTTCAGGAGGACAGGCGATGATGAAACAGAATCTGCTCCTATACTGGGGGAAAAAAGCCCTGGTTTTCCTGGTCAGCGTGATGGTTCTGTCTGTGGCTGTTTTCTATATTTCACGGCTGGCACCCGGAGATCCTCTGATGAGCTATTACGGCGAGCGGACAGAAAAAATGTCCGTGGAAGAAAAGGAAGCCGCCAGAGAAAAGCTGGGACTGAACGATCCCATCCATGTACAATACGTCCGTTGGCTGCAAAATGCCCTCAAAGGAGACTTTGGGATCTCTTATAAGTACAAGCAGGATGTAACCGAAGTCATTGGAAGCCGGATCGGCAATACGCTGATCCTGGGGGGCATCGGCTTTGTGCTGACCTTCCTGGGCGCTCTTGGCCTGGGGATCCTGTGCGCCTGGCACGAGGACAAGTGGCCGGATCAGCTGCTGTGCAAAGGCGGTACGCTGTTAAGCTGCATCCCCGAATTTTGGCTGTCTTTGGTTATGATATTGGTTTTTTCGGTGACGCTTCAGTGGCTTCCCAGCTCCGGCGCTTACGATGTAGGGCACAAGCATGACATTTTAAACAGAGCGGAGCATTTGATCCTGCCTTTGACCGTCGTGGTCCTGGAGCATCTGTGGTACTATGCCTATATGATCCGCAACAAGCTGCTGGAAGAGACCCGGGCCGACTACGTGCTGCTGGGAAAGGCCAAGGGGCTGAGCAAAAAAAAGATCCTGCTTGGGCACTGCCTTCGCAATAGCTTGCCTTCTTATATCAGCCTTATGGCGATTTCGGTGCCCCACGTTCTGGGAGGCACGTATATTGTGGAAAAGGTGTTCAGCTATCCGGGCATCGGAACATTGTCCTTCGAAAGCGCCCAATACCACGACTATAATCTGCTTATGGTGCTGTGCATGCTTACAGGCATTGTGGTGATCCTGGGCAACCTGATCGGCGGCATCATCAACGAACGCATTGACCCCAGAATCAAGGCCGCAGAAGTGACGGAAACATCGGAGGTGACATGGGATTGACGGATCAGGAACTGTTTACCCCAGTGGGGATCCGGCAAATACCGGAGAAGCCTGCCGGAAAACAAAGGTGGCATCATGGGTTCCCATGGATTTCTGCGGCATTGATGACCATCATTGTAGCCTGCTGCATGGGGGCGGAGCTGTTGATGACCAAGGATCCAACCTTTATGGATCTGCAAAATTGCAGCGTCGCGCCTAACGCCGAATTTCTGTTCGGTACCGATACCCTGGGCCGGGATATTTTTTCCGGTATCTGGTATGGAGGCCGGATCTCCATTACCATTGGTGTTCTGGCTACTGTGATCTCTACCATGATCGCCGTGGTTTACGGGGCTGTCAGCGGCGTTGGACCGGTTTGGCTGGACACTCTGATGATGCGGTTTACAGAGATCTTCCTCAGCGTGCCCAGCTTGCTGATCGTTCTGTTTTTGCAGGCGATCTGGGGAGAAGCCAACATGCTTTCCCTGTCTGTGGCCATTGGTGTGACCGGCTGGGCCGGAATTGCCAAGGTTATTCGCACGGAGGTCCGTCAGATTCGCAGCAGCGAATATGTACTGGCTTCCCGGTGCATGGGCGGAAGGTTTTTTCATGTGCTGCGCAAACATTTAGCCCCTAATTTTCTTGCTTCCATCATGTTTATGGTAATCATGAATGTACGAACCGCCATCAGCGCCGAATCCACCCTGAGCTTTATGGGGATGGGGCTGCCTTTGGAGATCGTCTCCTGGGGCAGTATGCTTTCCCTGGCGGAAAAGGCGCTGCTTACCCAAAGCTGGTGGATCATCCTGATCCCCGGCGGGTTTCTGGTAACGCTGCTGATGTGCATAACCAATATGGGCAATTATCTGCGTAAGGCCGCTAATCGGAAGGAAAGCAACCTGTGACTCTGGGCGCGTCAAAAGAATATTCCATGGGCCTGTCTCAAATTTTATGAGACGGGCCCTTTTTTTGCTTATTTTGAAGAGTTGGAGCGCAAACAGCCGGGATGGGCTGATGTTTCTTAATGATCTTTTAAGATTGCGGCAGAAGCCCATAAATGGATTGACAAGAGAGGTTTAATATGTCAAACTTCAAACACAAGGTTTAATGAATTAAACTTGTTTTAGAAAGGATGATCCATATGAAACACCTGCGCGCGCTATTTCTGGCGCTGACCCTTGCCGCCCTCTTGATCGGGTGCGGCACACCAAATCAGCCGGAGGAAACCACCGGCGCCACCACAGACGGAACCAAAGTGGTAAGTAGCGTGGATGAGCTCCTGACGGCCATCGCTCCGGACACGGAGATTCTCCTGGAAGAAGGTGAGTATCTCCTGAGCGAAGCCGGGGACTACGGCCAGCAGAGCACCAACCCCTACTATGAATGGAAGGATCTGGGGCTGGGAGAATATGAGCTTCAGCTTCAGAATTTGAAAAACCTGACCATTCGGGGCAGCGGAAGCGATTTCACCACCCTGTCCACCGATCCCAGATATGCCAATGTTTTGTCCCTTTCCGACTGTGAAAACGTGAATGTGGAAGCGGTCACCCTGGGCCATACAAACATGGCGGAAGCGTGCGAAGGCGGCGTGCTTCGCCTGGAGCGCTGCCAGGAGATCACCCTGGATGGGGTGGAATTGTATGGCTGCGGCAGCCTGGGACTGCACACCTTCCAGTGCCAGGATGTGACGCTGATGGGATCCAGCATCTATGAATGCTCGGTGGGAGGCGTATCCCTGTGCGACACCACCAATGTGGACATTCACGACTGTTCCATCCATTCCATTGGCAAGGAAACGGAAGCCAGATATCTGGTGGAAGTGATCGGCGGCGAAAATATCAGCGTTTCCAATTGTGAACTCTCCGACAACATCACCGATGGGCTGATCAGCGTAAATGACGGAAGCAATGTGGTATTCCGGGAAAACCGGTTTGCCGCCAACCAGGTAAACTACGATAGCTTTGATTTCCAGTCAGAGGTGATCCTGGATAACAATACCTTTGAAGACAATCAAGTGGGCAGCTGGTACGCCGCAAATTCTCTCACCGCCAAAGACGGGGAAGGGAAGGCTGTGGTCTTTGATGAGGAGCAAGAGGAAGAACCTACGGAGGTGACCCCTGGAGTGGCTGTGCCCGTATCCACCGGGGAGCAGAAGGAGGTTTGCGTCAGCACCGTGGACGAATTCCTGCAGGCGCTTGCCCCTGATACCTGCATTATTCTGGAAGGCGAGCTGTTTGACTTCAGCACCGCTTCCGAATACGGCACCGGTAAGGGAGAATACTACAAATGGGTGGATAATTTTGACGGCCCGGGTCTGGTGATCTCCAATGTAAGCAATATGACAATTATGGCGGAGGGAGAGGACCGAACTGCCCACACCCTTTCTGCGATGCCTCGTTACGCGGATGTGCTGACGTTCCAAAATTGCAGCGCCATTACCCTGTCCGGCTTTACCGCCGGCCATACCAAGGAGAAGGGCAGTTGTACCGGCGGCGTTCTTCTGTTTGAAAACTGCGAAGATGTATTGGTGGAAAATTGCGGCCTCTTCGGCTGCGGTACCGAAGGCGTAAACGGCAGATTCAGCCGGAATACCCAGGTAGTGAACAGCGAGATCTACGAGTGCAGCATCAGTGGTATTGAACTGACCCAATGTGAAAATGTAGCCATTTCCGGCACGCTGATCCGGGACATTGGAGACGAATACGGCGCCAGGAATTTCTTCCGGTTCTATGACAACAAAAATGTGACCCTGGATGGAGAGGCCCTGCCGGGAAGCTACCATGGGAATTAACAAAACAGGAGGTGTGACCAATGTCTGATTTGCCTCAGATTTTTGACAGCGAGTATCGCTTTTGCCTGCTCCTGTGGGAGTATGAGCCAATCAATTCCACAAAGCTGGTGGAAATCTGCAAAGAGCGGCTGGGATGGTCAAAGGCTACCACCTATACGGTCATCCGCCGTCTGGCCCAGCGGGGCGTGTTGAAAAATGAACAGTCTATTGTCTCGTCTTTGATCTCTAAGGAGGAGGTTCAGAAGTCCCGGATTGATGAAATGCTGGAAAAGACCTTCCAGGGATCCACGCCAGCCTTCATTGCCGCCTTCTCCCAAAGCAAGAAGCTGACAAAAGAGGAGATTGCCCAACTGCAAGCCCTGATTGACGATTATGAGGAGGTGTGAATATGGCGAACCTGTTTTCTAACATTCTCACCGCCAGCTTTCATGGCAGCATTGTAATTGTGGCGGTGCTGATCCTGCGGCTGTTGTTGAAAAAAGCGCCGAGAAAATATATATGTTATCTTTGGCTGTTGGCCGGTCTTCGGCTGCTGATGCCCTTTCAGATTCAAAGCGAACTGAGTTTGCAGCCTTCCACGCCGCCTCAGACGGCGATCCGATGGGAAGCGCCGGCGCCTATGGAACTGGAAGCCCAGGCGAATACGCCCATTTCCCAGGATTCTTCCGCTGAGGCGGAAGGGACAGTGGAAAAGGGAGGCAGACGCGGAAGCTTCTACCGCGATCAGCACCGGGGATCAGAGAGACTTGGAAGGTGTGATCCCGATCCTTTGGCTGGTAATCGCGGCCATGTTCCTTCTCAGCAGCATGGTAAGCTACAGGATCCTTCGCGGAAAGGTTCGGGGGGCCACGCCCATCCCGGGAGGCTGGGAGTCGGATAATATTGAAACCGCCTTCATTTTGGGCTTTGTACGGCCTCAGATTTATATTCCCCGGGGAATGACGCCCAAAGTACGCCAGTATATTCTCGCCCATGAACGGACACACCTGGATAAAGGAGACCACTGGATCAAAATGATCGGTTTTCTGGCGCTGGCTTTGCACTGGTTCAATCCTTTGGTCTGGGTTGCCTACATATTGCTGAGCAAGGATATTGAAATGGCCTGCGATGAGCGGGTGGTACAGTACATGGAGCTGTCTGAGCGGAAGGCTTATTCCAACGCGCTGCTCACTTGCAGCACAAACCGGGTGCACTATGCCGCGTCCCCTGTGGCCTTTGGGGAGGTCAGCGTGAAGAGTCGGATCCTGTCCATTCTCAACTACCGCAAGCCCAGCTTTTGGATGGGACTTCTCAGTGTCCTGGCCATTTGTTTTGTGGCGGTGTGCCTGGTGACAAGTCCCACTGCCCAGGATGAGAATCGGAGCGTTTCCGGCCAGGATGGGCAGGGGGAGCAGCTGATCCAGACCCTTCCTGAGAATCCCCCTGCTGAGGAAGAAAACCCGGACTGGGGACTGAGCCTGATCGCGGAGCCGCTGTCCAATACCACCATGAACCTGTACTACGGGGTGGGCGTGGATGGTATTCCCTGGGACGGAACCGCTATTTAGGGCTTGCTGATTAATTCTTATCAGTCCGTATTTTTCAAGGTAAAAACTATTTTTTACAAGAATCAACGG
>CALWXR010000081.1 GCA_944385535.1 uncultured Oscillospiraceae bacterium | reverse complement strand
TTGTTCTGCCTTTTTCTGTGGGTATTCGACGCTATAGGGGCACTTTGTCTATTTTTTGAATTTGCTCATTTAGAGAAAATTATTATATCATAGTTATCCGGATTGCGCAAGAATTTCTTTGGAATTGTCCCGGGATCCCGTGACAATAGAAAGTCCATAATTGATTTCTTTATGGCTTTATGGTATACTCTACCCAGAAAATCTACACAAGAGGTAAAAAATATGGATTATCAAGCTTTGGCGGAACTGCTGTTTCCCAATGTGACCCAAACGCCGGAGGATCTGGAAGAAAAGTACCCTGCCCGGCAAGTAAGCGAAGGGGCGGTCATTACCCGTATGGCCCCCTCCCCCACCGGCTTTGTCCACCTGGGCAATCTGGTGCAGGGCCTGATTTCCGAGCGTATGGCCCACCAGAGCGGCGGCGTTCTGTTCTTGCGGGTGGAGGACACCGACGCCAAGCGGGAAGTTCCCGGGGCGGTGGAGGTGCTCATTGACACACTGCGGCACTACGGCATCCACTTTGACGAAGGCGCCACCATGGACGGGGACGCGGGCAATTACGGCCCCTACCGTCAGCGTCAGCGGGCGGATATCTACCATGTATACGCGAAAAAACTGGTCAGCCAGGGCCAGGCCTATCCCTGCTTCTGCACAGAAGAGGAACTGGCCGCCATGCGGGAAAAGCAGGAGCAGGCAAAGGAGACCACCGGCTACTACGGCCCCTACGCCCTCTGGCGTGACCGCTCCCTGGAGGAGATCCGGGAGCAGCTTTCCGCGGGAAAAAGCTGGGTGCTTCGCTTCCGCAGCACCGGCTCCATTGAAAACCAGTTCAAGTTTGACGATCTGGTGAAGGGCAAGCTGACCATTACGGAAAACAACGTAGACCATGTGCTGTTAAAGTCTGACGGCATTCCCACCTATCACTTTGCCCATGCGGTAGACGATCATCTTATGCGCACCACCCATGTGGTGCGGGGGGATGAGTGGCTGGCTACCCTGCCCTTCCACATCCAGCTGTTCAAGGCGCTGGACTTTAAGCTTCCCAAGTATGTGCACATCGGGCCGCTGATGAAAATGGACGGCAATTCCAAGCGCAAGCTCTCCAAGCGGAAAGACCCGGAGCTGGCCCTGACCTACTACAAGGCGGAGGGCTTCCCGGTGGAGGCGGTGTATGAGTACATTATGACGCTGCTCAACTCCAACTTTGAGGACTGGCGGCGGGCCAACCCGGACGCCCCCACCGACAGCTTCAAGTTCAGCCCCAAAAAGCTGAACCCCGCAGGCAGTCTGTTTGACTACGCCAAGCTTACCGACGTGAGCAAGAACGTGATCTCCCGGATGGACGCGGAGAAGGTATATGCACTGCTGAAGGAGTGGGCTGTGGAATTCGATCCGGACTTTGGGGCGAAGCTGGCCGTCGCCCCCGCCTACGCCACCCGGATCCTGGCCATCGGCCGGGGCGGCAAGAAGCCCAGAAAGGATCTGGCCGTGTGGAAGGACGCCAAGCCCTATATGGGATTTTTCTATGACGAATATCTTCAGGCCCCGGTATTTGACGAGAAATTTGACGCCGCCCTGATCCGGGATGTGCTCAGCCGGTTCCTGGAAAGCTTTGATATCACTGACGATTCCGCCATTTGGTTTGAGAAGGTCAAGAAGATCGCTGTGGATATCGGCTTTACCACCGATATGAAAGCCTATAAGGCGGATCCCGCCGCCTTCCCCGGCACCGTGGCGGACGTGTCCACCTTCATCCGTCAGGCGGTCACCGGCCAGACCAATTCTCCGGACCTGTACACCGTCATGCAGATTCTGGGCAAGGACCGGACTGTGGAGCGGATCCAAAAAACCATTGCCTCCTTGGGCGGATTTCAATAACAAAAAAACGGGAAGCATAACGGCTTTCATGCTCCCCTTTCACACACAGAGCGTTCCTCAAGCCATGGCTTGAGGAACGCTTTTTTCATCGTAAAAGCGAATCGGATCCCGGCGGGTCATTCCCCGGAAAATACGGTGTTTCCTTCCTTAATGGTTTGCAAAACCCCAATATCCTTGATTTTTTCCGGATCCACGGTCAAGGGGTTTTCGTCCAGGATCACCAGATCCGCCAGCTTTCCCACTTCCAGAGAGCCTTTCTGATCCTCTTCAAAGTAGGCATAGGCCGCGTTTATGGTCACGCCCTTCAGCGCGTCGTATACCCCGATCCTCTGATCCGGGCCGATGGGCTTTCCGCCGCGGGTGATCCGGTTCACCGCGCACCATACGCTGTGCAGCATATCCGGCTCCACCACCGGCGGATCCTGATGGAAATTATACTTTAGACCCAATTCCAGGGCCTTTTTCACCGGGCTGATGCGGGCGCCCCGGATCCTGCCCAGGTTCTTCAGATGCACATCCCCCCAATAGTAGGTGTGGGCCGCAAAGAAGGAAGGGATCATACCGATCCGGGCCATTTCTTCCAGCTGGTCGTCCCGGACGGTCTGGCAGTGGATCATCACCGGACGGGCGGCCGCCACATCTTGGGGAGCCTTCCCCGCCCCCTTGACCGCCCTGATAAACTGATCCGCGGCCGCGTCGCCGTTGCAGTGGGCCAGAATCTGGCGGCCCCGGGCCAGGGCGTCCGCCACCCAGCGATCCACCTGCTCCTGGGAATGGGCTGGATAACCCCGGTAGTCTTTTTCCCCTTCATAGGGCCTGGTGAGCCAGGCGGAACGGCCCTGGGGAGAGCCGTCCAGGACGATTTTAACGCCTCCCGGCTTCAGTCGGTTTTTGTACCGCCCGGTCCAGTCAGGGCCCTCTTCCGGGTGCGCCTGCAGGTCGTCGGCCATGATATAGCTGACCACATCCGCCCGGAAGCCCCGGGAAGCGGCGTATTTTTCCAGCATCCGGTAACCGGCACAGGAACCGGCGCCTTCCTGAATGGTGGTGATGCCGTGCTTCAGGTAGACTTCCTCCGCCCGGCCCATCTGATCCATAGGATCCGTCTTTGCTTTGGAGAAAATCAATGGCAGGACTTTTTCCATGGCGGGTACTTCCTCCACATATCCATCCGGCTCGCCGCCGCTGTCTCGTCCGAACCGGCCGCCCCGGGGATCGGGGGTCTGCCGGGTAATGCCGGCCGCCTGAAGCAGGGCTGTGTTTACCACGCACATATGGCTGGAAGTATGCAGAATGCACACCGGGATCGTTTCAGAAACCTGATCCAGCAGTTCTCTGGTGGGATGGGCCTGCTCCTTCAGAAAATTGTGGTCATAGCTGTAGCCCACGATCACATCCCCCTCCCCCAGGCCCCGTTCCCGGCGGAAGGCGTTCAGCGTCCGCAGGATCTGTGGGAAGTCCGTACAGTCCCCCAAATAGGCGAAGTCGGTAAACTGGGCCGCCAGGCTGATGTGTCCGTGAGGATCCACAAATCCGGGCATCAGGGTTTTCCCCTCCAGGGACACCTCCCGAACCTCCCCCCGGCAGAAGGCCCTCGCCTCCGCCAAAGGCCCCACAAAGGCAACGCGTCCCTCCCGAACCACCAGTGCCTCCGGATGGTCGTCCGGTCTTGTCATGGGAATGATGGGGCCGCCGTAGTATAGTGTCTGCATGGAACATCCCTTCCTTTCGCGTACCGCTTTCGGGGATCACGCCGCCCTGGGATCCCCATTATGATCCTACGATTTTTTCCGTTCTGCCTTCCCTTCTCCGCTCATTCACGCCAAGATCTCCCGACTGGGTTCGATATGACATTCTTTCGTTCCGGCCTGCGGTCTTTTTCGGCGGAGAGAGGCTCCTTCCCGACCCGGTGCTTTGGGTATTTTTCCCCATCCTCCGCCGCTTTCCTCCTGGAAAAAAATGTATTCATCCCTCAGACAGAGCCGCCGCGAGGCGGGGAAAGGCTTATTCAGCAGGCAATAAAGAAACCGTGAATTCTGTACGTTTGTGCCATTGGCAAAAACATGTACGGAATCCACAGTTCCCGCAGCGCTCATTTGGACTGATTTACTGTATCTCCCTTCAGTTCGGCGCGCACCTGCCAGAACTCCGGGGGGATCTGTTCGGACGGCATATTGCGCACCCGGTCGGTGGAGCCGTCCTGCTTGGCGGTGGTATAGTACCACTCCTTGAATTTCAGCGTAGCCAGGGTCTGGTTCATGGCCTGGATCTGGGCCTCCACTTCCTTCCTTTGGGCGGCGATCAGATCCAGCCTTTGGGAAATGGTTTCGTCGCCGGCCATTGCCATTTCAATGAAGCGCTTGATATCCGTCAGCTTCATGCCTGCTTTTTTCAGGCAGCCGATCACCTTCAGCCATTCTATATCCTCATCCCGAAACATCCGCATTCCGCCGCCGGAACGCTCCACAAAAGGAAGCAGCCCCTCCTTGTCATAATAGCGGAGTGTGGAAGTGGGCATATCCAGCTTCTTAGCCATCTCCCCCACGGTATACAGCATAAAATCCCCCTCCAAGAAAAGTTCACAAAAAATTCATTGACTTGAAGTTAACTTCAACTTGTACAATAAGCTTGTACTTACAGCATACCGAAAAGGATGTATATTGTCAAGGCATCCGTTTACCGATGAAAAAAAGGAGATGTGTTCACAATGAAGAAAAGAATCGCAAAGTGGATGGCCCTGGTTCTGGTCCTCTCCATGTGCGCCTGTTCCAACGCCCCTGAGGGGCAGGAAACGACCGTTCCGCCGGTTACGACAGAAGCCGTATCCACCGACGCGCCCACAGCCAGCGAGCAAACGTCGGAATCGGCACAGACGGGAAAAACGCTGGTAGTTTACTTTTCCGCTACCGGGAACACGGAAGCGGTTGCCGGGTACATCGCCGAAATAACCGGCGGAGATCTGTTTGAACTGACCCCCGCCGCCCCTTACTCCGGCGGGGATTTGGACTGGACCGATTCTGACAGCCGGGTTTCCAGGGAGCACGCGGACGAATCCCTGCGGGATGTGGAACTGGAAAGCAGCACCGTAGAGGATTGGGATGGCTACGAAACCGTGTTTATCGGCTATCCCATCTGGTGGGGGATCGCGGCCTGGCCTGTGAATACCTTCGTGGAAGCCAACGATTTCTCAGGAAAGACGGTAATCCCCTTCTGCACATCCTCCAGTTCCGGTCTGGGGGAAAGCGGCCTGCTCCTTCAGGAAATGGCCGGGGAGGGCAGCTGGCTGGAGGGGATCCGGTTCCGCTCCAGCGTTTCCAGGGAGGATGTACAGGCCTGGATCGAAACCCTTGGCCTGTAAGAAAATAAAAATGCGGTGAAGCTATGAAAGCAGAAAGGAGCAAGCATGCATGAATGATTTTGTTTATTCCTATCCGGTAACCGTGTACTTTGGCGCCGATGCGGCCCAGAAGGCCATCTCTCAGGAGATGGGCAAATACGGCCGGAAGGTGCTGCTGGCCACAGGCTCCCGTTCCGCCAAAGAGAACGGGGTCTACGACGCCGTGGCGGCGCTGCTGCGGAAGGCGGGAAAAGAGATCGTGGACTTCCCTGGGATCACGCCCAATCCCACCTACCAAAAGGTGCAGGAGGGGGCGAAGCTTGTCCGGGAGCAGAACGTTGACTTTATTCTGGCCCTTGGAGGCGGCTCTGTGATCGACTGCTGCAAGGTCATTTCCGCCCAGGCAAAAACGCCCCGGGACATCTGGCAGATGGAGTTTGAGGATCAGGAATATCCCAGGGAGTTTGTGCCCATGGGGGCCATTGTCACAGCCTCCGGCACCGGGGCAGAGATGAACAACGGCGCTGTCATCACCCACGAGGAAAAGAAGATCAAGACCGGCGTACTGGGCGCCTTCGCCTCCTTCGCCGTCCTGGAGCCCGCACTTATGGCAAGCCTTCCCAAGGCGCAGGTAATCTCCGGTGCCTTTGACACCCTGAGCCATTGTATGGAAACTTATTTCGGCAGCCCCCGAAGGGACAACCTCTCCGATGAGATCAACGAAGCGGTGATGCGCAATGTGATCCGCAATATGCGGGCGGTGGAAAAGGACATTCACAATGAAGAAGCCCGGAGGGAACTGATCTGGGCCTCCGCCATGGCGGAAAACGGCATTTTGAAGCTGGGAAAGCGGACGGATTTTCAGGCCCACATGATCGAGCATCAGCTGGGGGCCTATACCGACTGTAACCACGGAAAGGGTCTGGCGGTGATCCATCCGGCGCTGTACCGGCATATCTGCCCCTGCGCCCCGGAACGGTTCGCTCACTTTGCCCAAGTAGTCTGGGGAATATCCGGGGAAGGAATGACCCGGGAGGAAACGGCCCTGGCAGGCGTCCAGGCGCTGGCGGACTTCATTGAGGAAATGGGTCTGCCCACCACATTGGAGGAATTGGGGATAGCGCCGGATCCGCGGCTGCTTCGGGCTGTGGCGGATTCCTCCAATATCCAGGCAGGCTGCTGCAAACAGCTGACCCACGACGAGATCTTTGAGATTCTCATGGAATGCAAATAACACCACTACAAGTCAAAAGGAGTATCATGATGGAATACGCGAAACTGTATAACGGCTTGCAAATGCCCATGGCAGGCATCGGCACCTTCCTGCTGTCCCCGGAGGAGGCGGAACGCTCCGTACTGGCGGCTCTGGAATGGGGCTGCAGGCTCATTGACACCGCCAACGCCTATGTGAACGAAAAGGCCGTGGGAAGGGCCATGCGCGGCTCGGGCCTGCCCCGGGAGGAGATCTTCCTGGAGACCAAGCTCTGGCCCAGCTTCTATGAGCAGCCCGACGCCGTGGACAAGACCCTGGAGCGGCTGGACACAGACTACATTGATCTGCTGCTGATCCACCAGCCCGCAGGCAATTACCTTGCCGGCTACCGCCAAATGGAAAAAGCCTATCTGGAAGGAAAGGTAAAGGCCATCGGACTGTCCAATTTTAATCAGGCGCAGATTCGGGAGATCCTTTCCGTGTGTCAGGTGAAGCCCGCTGTTCTCCAGACGGAGGTGCATCCCTATTTTCAGGAGCGGGCGCTGAAGGGCTTCCTGGATGGGGAGGGCATGGTCATTCAGTCCTGGTATCCCCTGGGCCACGGGGACAAGGCCCTGATGCATGAGCCGGTATTCTCCCGGCTGGGAGAAAAGTACGGAAAGTCCGCCGCCCAGATCATTCTGCGCTGGCATATACAATCCGGGAACATTGTCATCCCCGGCTCGAAAAATCCGGCCCATATCCGGGAGAATTTTGCCCTGTTCGATTTCGCCCTGACCCGGGAGGAAATGGCACTGATCGACGCCCTGGACAAAAACACCCGCTACTACACCAGCACTCCGGAAATGCTGAAGCAGTATGCCCAGTTCGTCCCGGATGTGGACGGTCAGAAATAAGCCGGATTCAGAAAGGAGTCTTTTGCTATGCGGAAAAATTTCGGAACCAAGTCCTGGTTTTATCCTCTGCCGGTGCTGGTCATCGGCACCTACTGTGAGGACGGAACACCGGACGCCATGAGCGCCGCCTGGGGCGGCCTGTACGATGCGGACAAGGTGGTGCTGTGCCTGAGCGCCGGACACAAAACCACAAAAAACATTCTGGCCAGAGGGGCCTTTACCGTCAGCTTCGCCGACGCCGCCCATGTGGTTCCGGCGGACTTCGTGGGCCTGGTCTCCGCCAACAGAGAGCCCCGGAAATTTCAGAAGTCCGGCTTCCATGCCGTCAAAAGCGCCTTTGTGGACGCGCCGCTGCTGGAGGAACTGCCGGTTGCCCTGGAATGCCGGTTTGTCAAGCAGACGGAGGATGGAAATATCATCGGGAAGATCGTGAATGTGAGCGTAGACGAGCGCGTCCTGGGCGCGGACGGCGGGATCGACTTTGAGAAATTCCAGCCCATTGCCTTTGAGCCTGCCCGCAGCGGCTACCATGTGCTGGGGCGTCGGGTAGGCAGCGCCTTCAGCGACGGATCCGCCCTGAAATAAGAAAGGAAACTCATATGCGGGAGAACTTCAACACTTTGTTTCCCATTGGGCAGCCCAATACCCAAACCCGGCAATATTTCAGCGGGGCAAGCTTCCTGTGCTTTCTCAACCAGGAAGAAGTATCCATTGCGAATGTAACGTTTGAACCGGGATGCCGGAACAACTGGCATATCCACCACAAAGGCGGACAGATCCTGCTGTGCACGGACGGAAAGGGGTTGTATCAGGAATGGGGTCGGCCCATCCGGGAGCTTCACCCCGGGGATGTGGTTTACATTCCGCCGGAAGTAAAGCATTGGCACGGAGCATCTCCGGAGAGCTGGTTCGCCCATTTGGCGCTGTCGGTACCGGCAGAAGGCGCCTGCACCCAATGGCTGGAGCCTTCGACAGACAAGTATCAAAAGGATGTGGGATTATGAAAAAAATCACGGCAGGCAGAGACGCCATGAGCCAGTTCGCGCCCAAGTTCGCGGAGCTGAATGATGACGTATTATTTGGTCAGGTCTGGTCCCGGGAGGACAAGCTCTCTCCCCGGGATCGCAGTCTGATTACCATTTCCGCCCTGGTGGGCAGCGGGATCCTGGACAGCTCTCTGCTCCATCATATCCAAATGGGTAAGGAAAACGGAATTACCCAGGAAGAAATTTCCGAAGCCCTGACCCAGCTGGCCTTTTACGCAGGCTGGCCCAAAGCCTGGGCGGCCCTGCGGATGGCCAAGGAGGTATATAAGGAAGAATCCTAACAGAAAGGCGAACGTAAAAGCTTCAGAGGAAACGGAAATCCGTTTTTAACGTGAAGATGTCATGATCGGCAGAGGAGAACTGGTATGATTCGCAAACAGTCGGAACAGGTAATTGTGCAGATAGAGAAACCGCAAGGCGGAGCGGGCACCCTGACTATGAAAAAAATCCGCAACGGCCCGGAGGAACTTGGCAACAAGGGGCGTGCTTTCAATCACTGCTTTTTGCGGCCCGGCTCGGGCTTGGGGTTTCATAAGCACGAGGGCACCACAGAAACTTTATACATTCTGAAGGGACAGGCAGCCTATACCGATGAAAACGGCGACTGCTCCATCCTCACGGCAGGAGACGTAACCTTTACCGATAGCGGTCAGGGGCACAGCATCTTCTGCACGGGAGAGGAAGAACTGGAATTCATTGCATTGGTCTTGTTTAAGGAGGGTTAACGGATGGAAAAACGGGAATTGGGACGGAGCGGACTGACGGTTTCCAAGCTGGGAATGGGCTGTATGGGCCTTGTAGCAGGCCATGACGTTCCGGAACAGCGGAAGGAAATGATCTCCCTGATCCGCACCGCGGTAGAAGCCGGGATCACCTTGTTTGATACAGCGGAAGTGTATGGTCCGTATATCAATGAAGAAATTGTAGGAGAAGCGCTGGCTCCTTACCGGGATCAGGTGGTGATCGCCACCAAGTGCGGCATTCATATGGAAGATGGGAAACAGGTCGTGGACGGCAATATCCCCGGTATCCGCAAATCCATCGAAGGTTCTCTGAAACGCCTGCGTACCGATGTGATCGATCTGTATTATCTGCACCGTGTTGATCCCAATGTGCCCATTGAGGAAGTGGCCTTGACCATGCAGGCCTTGATGGGAGAAGGCAAGATCCGGCACTGGGGGCTGTCTGAGGCGGGGATCATGACCATCCGCCGCGCCCATGCCGTCTGTCCGCTGACCGCGGTGGAAAGCGAATACTCCATGTGGTGGAGGCAGCCGGAGGAGGAACTGTTTTCCCTGTTGGAAGAGCTTGGAATCGGCTTTGTTCCCTTCAGCCCACTGGGCAAGGGCTTCCTGACCGGCTCCTTCCGGAAAGACAATAAAAAAGGGTTCTATAATAAACCTGAATTATTCACGCCACCCAAGGTAGTGCGCTGAAGCCATGGATCCAAACACAATTTGCAGCATATCTTCGCAAAAGCGCGCCAGACCACCAAAAAAAGAGCGCAATGCCCCTATGAGGCTTTGGCTGGGCTTTTTGAAGATGTCAAGGTGCAAAAAACGTTAATTCGGCATCGGCGTTAGCTGT
>CALWXR010000080.1 GCA_944385535.1 uncultured Oscillospiraceae bacterium | reverse complement strand
ACATTGGGTCTGTACTGCTTTTCTATTTCGCAAAATCGGCTAAAAAGTTTGGTTTTTTAGGGGTGCGAAGTTTGAGTCACAGAAGTAAAAAATATGGCAGATCAGCTTCACGTGTATCTGCAGTTGCCTCGCAGGGAGCACCGCTGCCCCTGCTGCGGAGCCGTTACAGACCGTATTCACGACTTCATTAAGGATATTCCGCTTGGCCGTACCACCTTTCTGCACCTTCGTAAACGCCGTTATCGCTGCTCCTGCGGCAAGCGGTTCTTTGAGAACAATACATTCCTTCCTCGTTACTACAGAGCAACCAGCAGACTGATTGCCCAAATCATTTTCGCGTTCAAGAAGCTGACATCCGCGTCGGAGACCGGCGCCAGATACAATGTTTCCGGGGCCACAGCCATGCGCTACTTTCGATGCGTCAGCCACAGGCCCAAAGAGCTTCCGCAGGTGCTGTCCCTGGATGAATTCAAGGGCAACTCCGGCGGTCAGAAGTATAATTGTATCGTCGCCGATCCCCAAAACCGGAAGATATTTGATATTCTCCCTGACCGTTTTGAAAACAATTTGATCAGATACTTCTCACAATTCCCATCAAAAACCAATGTAAAATACTTTGTTTGTGACATGAATCCCCACTTTCGTCAAGTGGCCAGAACCTGCTTCCCAAACGCTGTGGTGGTAGCAGATAAATACCATGTGATCCGGCAAGCCTACTGGGCCATGGAGCGTGTCCGAAAGAACGAGCAGGGGAAGCTGTCCGTCCGCTTCCGTAAATACTTCAAACGATCCCGATATCTCCTGGCCAAGCCCATGGAGAAGCTGGCCGAGGATGAGATGAACCGGCTGGCTCTGATGTTCGAGATCGCTCCCAGGCTGGCGGATGCCTATCGTCTAAAAAACGAATTTCTTACGGTGATCCGCACAAAATCCTCTACCGAGGGCAGGAAACGACTTGCGGACTGGCTTCTGGCCGTAGAAGTCATGGATCTTCCTGAATTCCACGGCTGCACAAAAGCCTGCCACAACTGGTTTAACGAGATCGTCAACTCCATGGACGTCCCCTGGACAAATGGATTCATTGAAGGGTGCAATAATAAAACCAAGGTCTTAAAAAGAGTCTGCTTTGGTATGCGGAACTTCCCAACTTCCGCAACAGGATCCTCTTTGCCAGTACATAAAAATCGTGCCGGAGATCCCGCTCCGACACGATCTGAAAAAATCGCTATTTTGCCTCTACCCCAACTATTGACATAGAACCGAAAAACAGCGCCGTCAGAATTGGCAAGATGCCGGTTTCTGATGGCGCTTGTTATTATGTCAAAGACTGCTGACCGATGGAAAGGTTTATATCTTCCACCACTTCAAACGCCGCGTTTCGTTTAAAGCAGAACAACGCGGCCTCTTGCTGCCCGGAAAGCATATTGGCCAGGCGCTTCTTGGTCAGAGGAAAAGTGATGAGTTCCATTGCCTGTTCCGGGGTGGCCCAAATGACCTGGGTGCTTTCCTCGCTGGGCGTCAGCTCGCCGCTGAGATATCGGGCGGTAAAGTCGATATTTACAATGTCTCGCTCCACATTCTTGCAAATGCCCACAAAGCCGGTGATCTCCACCTCCACCCCAGACTCTTCCCGGATCTCCCGATGGAGCGCTTGCTGGAAGGTTTCTCCCGGTTCAATTAGACCGCCGGGGTATTCCCAGCCCCGCAATGGACTGTTTACCAGCAGAATCTGTCCGCGCTCGTTGGTGACCATAGCTGCCACGGAAACCATGTGCGTTTTATGCATAACATTCGTCTCTCTTATTTTTAATATATAAAATATGTCAACTTTCGGTTGCTTCTTTAGTTTTCTTATATATTATAATGTGCATATCAACTTTACTCAGCAACCACCGAAAGAGCAACAGCGCGCGCCAGCCTGGTGAATAGCTGGTCGGGAGAGCGTCTGCGGTTGAAGCGGAAGCAGTATTCGTCCAGATAGCTCTGGAGCTGTTCGCATCTGCCGTGGTAGGTTCCGGCCAGGAATGCTTTCAGATTGCTCAGGGCCTTGTGCAGCCATTTCAAATCCCCGCTGATCCTGTCGTAGACCTTTGCATCCACCGCGACGTTCTTCAGACCGGGATAGGCCTGGAAGCCATCGCACTCTACAGTGGAGCCCTGCTTCACATGGGCGTCAACAAACTCCTGCAGTGTTTTGCGCTTGAGATCGGGGACTTCCTGCATCCGAAGATACATCGGGTTCCCTTTCTCCGCGCTTTTGGAAAAGGGCGATGACCACCTTCTTCTGCGCCGTGCCACGACCCCGTTTGCCGGGTTTCCTGCCGCCGAAAAAGCCCTCATCCATCTCCATCAGGCCGGAAAGCAGGTAATTCGCCTCCCGCTGTCCCATGGCTTTGCGGATGCGTTTGAGCAAATACCAGGCGCTTTCGTACCCGATTTTCAGCATTTTGGAAAGCTGAGACGCGGAGATCCCCCGCTTGTCGATGACGCACAGATAAATCGCCCAGAACCACAGCGTCAGCGGAAGGTGCGTGCGTTGCATGACCGTTCCGGCGGTCACAGAAGTCTGCTTGCGGCACTTCTTGCACTGGCACAGGCTCCGGCGGTAGATGGGATAATACTCCTTCGCACCGCAAGCCGGGCACACAAACCCGTTCGGAAACCGCTGCCGGAACAAATACGCCCGACACTGCTCCTCGGTCTGGAACCGTTCCCGAAAATCCGCAAAGGTGATGCGCTCCGCTGCTGCCATGCTGGTGCCCTCCTGTCGTTTGGCTGGCACCAGTATAGCACACTAAATGTCCAATAAATTGGGATGAATTCGATTTTGACGGAGTTGCTGAGTTAAACGGATATGCACATATTATAATGCCATTTCGATAGCCTCTCTTAAATTGCGAACTCTATACACTGTAAGCCCGGCAGGGATTTCCAGCTTATCTGATCCGCTTCTGGGAATCAAGCATTTTTTAAATCCTAATCGGGCGGCTTCTCCCAATCGTTGGGTAAGATGTGATACGGCACGGATCTCTCCGGTGAGTCCTACCTCTCCAATGGCAACCAAGTCATCGGCAATCGGCGTATCCCGGTAGGACGACGCCACCGCCAAAGCCACCGGAAGATCCGCCCCCGGCTCATCCAGCCGCAAGCCGCCTATGACGTTGATGTAGGCGTCAAAAGCGCTGAGCTTGATCCCTGCCCTTTTTTCCGCTACTGCCATAAGAAGGATGGCGCGGTTAAAATCAAAGCCGTCTGCGGCACGGCGGGGAACGTTAAACGTTGTCTTTGCTACCAGCGCTTGTACCTCTGCCAAAACAGGCCGTGTTCCTTCCATTACACAGGCAACACAGGTGCCGCTGGCATTTTCCGGACGGCCCTCCAACAGCATTTGACTTGGGTTGGGCACTTCCACAAGACCTACATCCATCATTTCAAATACGCCGATCTCATTGGTAGAGCCAAATCGATTTTTCGCCGCCCGAAGCAGACGATACGAAGTGTTGGGATCTCCTTCAAAATACAGAACACAGTCTACCATATGCTCCAATACCTTGGGACCGGCGATGTTTCCGTCTTTATTGATATGGCCAACCACAAATACAGTGATCCCCTGGGATTTGGACAGGTTCATAAGCACCATTGTGCAGTCTTTTACCTGGGAAACGCTTCCGGGAGATGATTCGTTTTCTTCATGGTACAATGTCTGAATAGAATCTACAATCAGAATGTCCGGTTTGGTTTCTTCGGTTGCCTCAAGCACGTCGCTGAGACGGGTCTCCGAGAGAATAAACAGTTCTTCCGGCGCGACTCCCAGCCGTTCCGCCCGAAGCTTCAGCTGCCGTTCGCTTTCTTCGCCCGAAATATACAGCACCCGCCGTCCGGAACATAGGCTGCTGCAGATCTGAAGCAGCAGCGTAGACTTACCAATTCCCGGAGCACCGCCTACCAGCACAAGAGAGCCCGCTACAGCACCGCCTCCCAGAACGCGATCCAGTTCTCCCATGCCGGTAGAAAAACGGATCTCCCCCTCACTGGTGACTTCACGGATCCGCTGCGGCTTGCGGCTCTGCCCTACAGGAGCAGGCTTTGCTTTTCCCGGAGAAACTGGCTTTTCGATATGCTCTTCCATCGTGTTATAGGCGCCGCAGCTGGGACATCGGCCCATCCATTTCAAGGTTTCGTTTCCGCAGCTTGTACAATAAAACACCGTCTTTGCTTTTGCCATGGTGATACAACTCCTTGCTCTTATGTGCAACCATTATATCAGCCAAATTCAATGCGGTCAACTGTTCGATAAATATTCCCCTACCGTTGCCGCAATGACGCAACACATTTTTTTCTGATAGGCGCTTGTTTGCAGTTTTGCCTCTTCTTCAGGATTGGAAAGGAAGCCACACTCGATTAATACGCCTGTCTTTTCAATGTGATCCATTAAATAGATGCCTCTGCTTTGCTTAATCATCCGATTGCTTCCCGGGTTCAGAGCGGATGTTAAGGCTGCTTGCAGCTGCTTTGCCAAAGCTTCACTGCCTTCCGTTTGGGCATAAAAAACCTGTGCGCCGCTGTAACGGCTGTCGGAAAATGTATTCTGGTGAATGCTGACAAGCAAGGCCCCTTCTGTTTCGTTGACAATTCGAACGCGCTCTTTTAAATCAGACATCTTTTTCTGAGAGAGGGTCTCCCCTCTCGTGTATATGGCGGTATCCTGTGTACGGATCATTCGGGTGCTATACCCCATCAGGTGAAACAGATCATTGAGCCGAAGGGCGATTTCCAGATTGTATGTACTTTCCAGACGCCCTGTGCAGGAGGTCGCCCCTCCATCTTCTCCCCCGTGGCCCGCATCAATAATAATGCAGTGCCGCCGTGGCAGCGGGGTTTTTTCCGCGATCACCGTTGCTGTTCGACTGCCCCAATATGCTGCCAGTAAAACGCCTGCAATGGTAAGACCATATAGAAGCATCCAAAGTTTCCCGTTCTTCATTCGCAACACCTCACTTTATTTCTATGCGCAAACTTACCTTGGATGAACGTTTGGGAGAAATGAAGCATAGAATGACCTGGAACGACAATTCCAAACAGAATATAAGGAGGTTTGACCTTTGGATAAGGAAAAAAAGGAGTCCGGTTTGGAAGGACGCTTACCGGCGCTGGCTCCCTTGGCAAATCCATATGTCCCCTTTCAGCTGGAGAACCCGCCTCGGTATGAAGCACGAAAAGGTATGGTTCGGGGAACGCTGTTCCCGGGGCTGGATCTTCCCTTTATGGGGATGATCAACAAGGAAGAAAAAGAAGTAACGCCCTTAACGGAGCTCCAGGCGCTTGGATTCGCGCTGCATGAACTGGCACTGTATCTGGATACCCACCGGGAGGACAGCGAAGCGCTGGAGTTATATCGAGGATATCAGAAGCTATATCAAAAAGGACGGGAAGAATACGAAAAACGTTATGGTCCCTTGACCCACGGTTCCTATACCCAATCCAAGGAATACAGTTGGCTGGACGACCCGTGGCCTTGGGAATATGGAAAAAATATGGAGGCGTGATCATGTTTATCTATGACAAGAAGCTGCAATACCCGGTAAAGATCGCCAATCCCAATCCCCGGCTGGCCTCCTATATTATCAGCCAGTATGGCGGACCTGACGGAGAGCTGGGAGCGTCCCTAAGATATCTGTCTCAACGCTATTCCATGCCCTTTGATGAGTTGAAAGGTCTATTGACCGATATCGGTACAGAAGGGTCAATTTGACACCCGCTAGGACGGTCCATGTGGGCCAGGGAAGCCGGAATATTTTTACGAACGATAGATAAAACACGGTACAAAGGGAGCATATGGGCGAAAAATTGGAAAAACGGCCATTTCCAACCGTTTTTCCAATTCAGGCGCGTATCGTGTGTTTTGGAGGATGCGGCTTATTTATATAATTCTTCGATGGGTTGAAAATCCAGTTCTATGCGAGGATAGCTTGAAAGGATGGCCTCCGCTTCCGCAGCTGTAATCGTCTCCCCTGACAGCTGATCCGTCCATTCTCCGCTTGCTTTGTTTTGAACCATATCCGCAAGAGTCACTTTCGTTTTTCCCTGGAATTGTGTGAATTGATAGCAAAGAAGATCCGCACCGTCATCCGCGCCCCTAATTTCCTCTCTGCACATCACATTGCCTTCACACAGATAACTGATAAAGCTTGACAGTCCTACCGCCTTTCCGTATTTCCACGTAAAAGCATAGTAAATGCTGTTTCCATCGGCACTCATCAAAAGATCCTGAATGCCATCCTGGTTAAGATCATACAGAGTAAAATGAGTATAGTGATTTAGAAACGAAAGGTCCCCTTGCACTGCGGCATCTGCATAGAAGGAAATATATTCCGCATTGGATTGCGGCAGTTTTCTGGAACGCAGCTCATCTCCAATGGTTCTTCCGCTTTCATCTACAGGATACTCCCACACCGGCTGCCAATTCAGTTCTTTCTCAGAGTACTGGGCAATGATGGCTTTGGCCTCGCTTTCCTGGATGACCGTTCCCGTATCCATTATAGATGTATACTTTCTCCAAGTGCCATCCATGAAACGGACGCTACAGGTTTTCTCTTCATAGGAAAGCTGCGGGCCATTGCCGCTGTAATCAAAGTGAAGAGGATATCCGTTGGACATCGGTGGGTGGAAATGATAGCTATAATCTTCTGCTTCGTTCCTCTGAATTCGCATGAATCCTCCGTCCGTAAGTATCCGAATGTCCGCAAACCATATATTTTCATGGACTTCTTCCTGGTCTATATCCGGAAAAATGGTTTCGTTGGCTGTCTCGGACCAAATGATCATTTCCTCCGCACCGTCGCCATCTAAATCGCAGAACGCATACTCCCGCGCTACGAACCGATGACCTTTCCTCCAGGAGGTATTCTGTAAAGCCGCTATAGGTCTGTACCGCATCCCGCATTTTCTGATTTTGAACTTCCTGGTCTGCATCCAGCTGCTGCTGGAGAGATTCTACATCCACCGATTGGGGCTGGATGGAGTAGTCAAAGATATCCGCCAGATACTCCAATCCGCTCTGATCCATGACCGCTTCCGGTTCCGGGAAATTGGGGCCGCCCAAATTGCTGTCTACATCGATGAAAATGCTTCCGCCTTCCTGTTCTGCCAGGATGATTCCCTTACCCGTTTGATCCAGAGCCAGCAAAACCGTTGTACCGTCAGCAGTGGTATACTTCCATTGTTGGATCTGCTCCAAGTCCAGAGTCCGTGTCCCAAAGTCAGGAAAATATCCTGCCTGGACATAAGAATAGTTTACATAAAGATCTTCCGCCCAATGCGCATCCAAACCGTCCAGATTCACAAAAAACTCAAAATTGAAATTTTGAGGCAGCCAGACGCATCCCTGACCGTTTTCCATTGTGGCCGGCACGTCCGAACGGAGCAAGGAAGTTAATCCAAGACCTTCCAGTGCAGTCTCATACTGGTATCGTTGAATCGAAATCTCTGTACCCAGCAGTTTCAAATGATATTTCTCTGCGATGCTTTCCAATTTTTCAGTCATTTCCAACGTATAGCAGTCATAGGTGAAGTTATAGCGCTCCGGTATCTTCTCGTAGTCCGCTTCCGTCAGATTCAGCTCAAATGCTTCAGGATAATTTAATCGGAAATCCCACCATTCCGCCATTGCCTTTTGCAGAGCGCTTCCACCGGAGCCGAACAGCGTTACAATATCCATTGTCTTTTCCGTCGGTGTAATATAATGTCCAGAAGAATCAAATCGCTGGGTATACGTCTCCTGTCCGATGGAGCGATCCTGAAGCCAGAAAAACATAGTAGCACACCCAACCAGCAACAGGGTCAAGGCGATTACAGCAGCAATCAGCCACATTCTCCGTTTGCTTCGTGTTTGTACCTGGTTGTTAGACTGATCCATTTCCACGATGTATTCGTCTTTTACCCAGCCGATGGCGTAGAGCAGTTTCTTTTCCTTCATAACCCAATTCCCTCCTGTTCCAGATACGCCTTCAGGGCGTTGCGGGTTCGCATCAAGATCATCTTTACCTTACTCTCAGACATTCCATAGAACGACGCGATTTCTTTTACCGGACTGAGATTCCAATACCGGCGCAAAAAAACTTTTCGCGTCTGTACCGGCAGGCCCTCAAGAAACGTGTTCAGCGCCTTCACAAGTTCCTTATTCTCCATGATTTGCTCCGTTCCGTGGCAGGCGGGGATACATTCTCCCAGCTCTTCCAGAGAAACGACCATCTCTCCCCCGCCCCGTTTGGCGGCGTGATTCCAGTCCCAGCGATCCAGGGCAAGATTCCGGGTGATCTTCCCCAGAAAAATCTTCAGCGGATTGGGCCGTTTGGGAGGAATCGCATTCCAGGTTTTCAGATAAGCATCGTTAACACATTCCTCGCTGTCTGGATGACTATGCAGAATGTTATAGGCCACCTGGCGGCAATAGCTTCCGTACTTTCTGTCCGTCTCGGCGATGGCTCGATCAGACCTGGCAAAATACAGATCAATGATTTGTTTTTCTTCCATGGCGATCTCCTTCCTGAGGGATACATCCCTTCATCTATATACAACGGAAGAATTTTAAATCGGTCACAAAATTCCGTCTTTTCGTGCTATCCTATGGAATGCAGGCATTCTCAGAGAATCTTATACGAATTCGCACTGACGGCGTTGATGAAAGTTTGATTTTTGTGACAGAAAATCAAACTTTCTCGCCTCATAATGATTCAAGATTTTAATAGGAAATCCGTCTGCATTTTCCTTGTAAAGAAACAGGAAAAGGTATGGCAGGATCCATTTGGCAGGAGGTTCTTTGTCCCATGAGAATGAGTCGTTCCCGATGTGGGATACTAACCCAGAGGTGATTTTAGTGGCAAAACAAGGTATGAGCCGCCCAGATATAATCCGCGGCCCTAGAAATGATGTCTCCCCGGTTCCTCAGATTCAGGGGAAAGCCAAAAGTGGAAAGGAAAAAGCGAAACCCATTATCGTGGAAACATCTGGCGCAAATCAGAAGGTATGGCATGAAAAACCCATATCCAGCGCGCATGGAATCATTGATACAGATTTGGCGCGGGATAATCTGGAGAATAACATTCCGTTTGCGGACTTACAGGACCTATAATTGTCAAAGCAGGGCACGATAAAAATGTGCCCTGCTTTTTTAAATAGTGTATGGTACGCGGCTTTCTTCCAGGATATTTGCCGCAATTTCTAATTCAGCTTGTTTGGCACAAAGCATCAGCCGCAAGCCGGTAAATATCCGAAGAAACCGGGCCGCTCCTTGATGTCCGGCACTTCATCCAGAAGATAAACACAGTGCCGCTTCTCCCGCATGATCCACATTTTGATTCTGTACCGGTTTCATCAACCTAAAAGCCGCTCCCGGCGAACAGGAACGGCTTTCTCATCCGACAAAGGGAATGGATTTTGTCAATCGTGACGCTGCTCCATGTTGTCGTAGGTCTCACAGAAGCGGGCAGAAAAGGACGGCCTCTCCCCTGCCGCGTACAGATGGGACACATCCCCGAAGCTGGTCATGCGGAAGGAGGCAATGCCCTTACGCCGCTCTTCGGTGTAGAGCGTTGTGATGGAGGTGGGCGCGGCACAGGCGCCGTGCCATAGGATCATGGGGCTGATATTCAACAGATGGCTCAGCAGCACACATTCCAGGCCAAAGTGGCAGAAAAAGACGATGGTATCTTCGTTCGCCTCCTCCACCCGGTAGGTCAGTCCCTCCCGGACATAGCCATGGCGGGCCAGCAGGGCGTCCAGTTCCCTGGTGACCCAGCGGTATTCCTCTGGAACCTGACTGTTTGCAAAAACCTCCGGCTCCATCCAGTGATCCTTGGAGAAGAACCGGGGCTCCCGGGTCCAATCCTGGGGCAGCCAGTCCCATGCAATGGTCATGGCATCGGCCCTGTCCGGCCGATGAATGCCAGGGGAAAACTCCCGGAGCCATGTGCAGTATTCCGCCTGCCGGTTCATAGCCTCCAGGGTGGGGGCGGCGGTATCTCTGGCCCGGCCCAGGGTGGAGCAGTAGAAAGCCTTCACATCCAGCTTCTCCATTCGCTTGGAAAGCAGTTGAGCCTCCTTACGGCCGGTGGGCGTCAGGGAGTCGATGGAATAGTCCGGGTCGCCATGCCTTACAATCAATAATCTCATGAAGGGATCCTCCAAGTCGTCATTTCTACCCATATTATACAAGAATCAGGAGCCTCTTGCAACAAGGATTATTCAAACGAACCGGAATAGTATGAGTCAAGTAATAATTGGCAAGAATCCTTTTCACGAAACCAAGTGAAAAATCTGACTGCATCCGGTAGCACAGGAGCAG
>CALWXR010000079.1 GCA_944385535.1 uncultured Oscillospiraceae bacterium | reverse complement strand
CCGTTGATTCTTGTAAAAAATAGTTTTTACCTTGAAAAATACGGACTGATAAGAATTAATCAGCAAGCCCTAAATAGGCTTCCACATTATAAATCGGTATGATTACGGATACCGCTATTTTTTCACACATACGCACCGCCCTCCAAAGACAGTTCTACGCATAATAAATGGTGTCTCACTTAAGTATACAAAACATGTGGTAAAAAAGCAACCTCTTCCCGGAAGCAGATCCCTGTGTTTGGAGAAAACCAACCACAGGGATCCGCTCTTGTTCACTCAGCTTTTTGAAAGCCGCCATATTCATTTGAAGTTCTAAACTTTTTCAGCGTTTGTTTATCTCAATTTCGTTTCAGCTTTTTGGTAACCTTTGATACAATAAGCCGCAGCGTATATCGCAGGCCGTTTTCCTTCCAGCACTGAATTCCGCCTACGATCATTCTGGGTACAAATGTAATGACGCATCCCACCCGATAAGAAATTGATGTCACAGGAGCGACCTCTTGCCCCTGGTACCGAGAGTTCTCCCATTCCCGGTCTCGCTCATCACAGCCTATCTCATAATGGTTGATAAAGCTATGGATCATATCATTCACCGCTTGGGCGTTCCGCTCACTTACAATTTCTCCCCGTAGGACCTTCTGCCAGACGGCTCTTTGGTCATAGCCTGCAATAGTCTCATAGCTGCTTTTGGCCTGAGCACTGGCTTTTTCCCATTTTTCTCGCTGGGTTAGCAGCTGTACGATCTGGTTTGCCGCACTTACACAGTCCATCATATCCACGCTCAAAACGCCGCATTCCGTTTTTCCCATGGTCAAGTTGGGAAGATCGAACATCACAGTAGGAAGCCCGTGCGCCTGAGCTTCCAAAAGGGTCATGGAAAATCCTTCAAACAGGGAGGTAGACAAAAACACAGAAGCTTTTTCGTAGTATGGATACACATCCTTGGTAGCGCCGCAGAAGCGGATATTGTTTTCAATGCCTTTCTTTTTTGCCAGCATCTTCCACTTTGGATCTTCAAAGTTTCCTACAAGCATCAACTGGACCTCAGGGATCTGTGCCGCCACATGCTCCACAATATCAAAGACCGCCTCAGGCTGCTTTTCCCAGGACACCCTGCCTACCCAAATGACGGTCTTGTTCTCCCACCTTGCCGGTTTTGCCTGCGACAGTTCCGCTGATACCGGATTGGGTATATAATAAACATTTTCGTTATAGGCATTCCAGAACACCTTGTCCGCAGGGGACAATACGATGACCCCATCCGCAAGGCTGATCCTTTTTGAGAACTCGGAAACATCCTTTTTCAATCTGGATATGTGGCAGGAGAATACGCTATGGGTATGCACAATAACGGGAATATTCATCCCCCTCAGATACAGCAGATCCCAGATCAGCGTACTCTGGGTCCAGTCGTGATACAGCAGCACGTCTGGGTGATAGGTTTGCTGAATCTCCCGCCACGCCTTCAGCCGCCGTTCTACATTTTCCGGAAGCTCATCTTCCCACTTGGGGATCGTAACCCGTTTGATCGGGCTTGGCAGGGGATAATCCTGCTCACTGGGCTCTGTATCCGTGATCACAACCACCTGGTACCCCATACTCGCAAACATAGGGGCCAGAATGGAGATCACCCGCTCCACACCGCCAATGGTAAGACAGTGGTAATACATTCCAATGGTTTTGATGGTTCTGCCTTTTAGAAACAGCTTCGGAAGATTTTTCAGCCTCTTACCTATCTGTTCACTACTCCCCCAGTACATCCGGGCCGCTTGATCCACCACTGCCTCCGTGCCCCAGCACTGGCAAAGCAGCTGCCAGCCTTCTGCCCCGTATTCCGCCGGTAATCCCCATCTCCACTGGTTGACACATCCTGTCAGCCACTGATTCCGGTACGCTTCCCGAACAGGCGCATTTTTCTTCAGGCTGCCGTTCTGGCGATCATAATCCTCCATTGCCGTGATCACTTCCGCCTGATAGCACCGGGGCGCAAATTCTTCCATATTAATCACTGGATTTCCAGTAACCCCTCTGCCAAAGCCATAGCAGTACAAGGGCTCACATCGCCACCCCATATAGCTGCCGGCATACTGGGAAATGATATAGTAGCTATAGGCATCCTCCCCGATCAAAATTGCGCGGTCTTCTATCTGGGCGAACGCGGTTTTGCACAGCTGGGTACGGTAAATTTTGTTCCAAAGGGTATAGCCATATTTCCCCTGAACAAAGCAGGCAGAAAAGACCGCCTCCCCAGCCAAGCGTCCCGGGTAAGGAGAAAGCACTTTTTTCAGCTTGGTCACATCAGATTCCGGCAACCGGCCGCAGTTTTTCACACTGCTTGAAAAGTGAAGAATATCCACCTGCTCTTTCTTTGCCTTTTCATACAGTATCCGGCAAGCCTCCGGTTCCAGGCGATCATCCGCATCCAGAAACATGATATATTCGCCATGGGCTTCCAGCACGCCCTTCTTCCGAACCCGCACGAGCTTCTTATTCTCCTCAAAACGGAAAACCTTTACCCTGGAGTCTTTCTTTTCATACTCCAGCAGAATATCATAGGATCCATCCTGAGAGTGATCATCCACACAAATTATTTCTATATCCTTCAGCGTCTGATTCAGCACACTGTCCATACATTGCCTCAAATACGGCTCCGTATTGTATACGGCGATCAACACAGACACTTTTACCATGCAACTTTCCTCCAAATCCAGCATCAATGTATTTTCAGGCAAATAATACAGCAAAAACCTGCAAACGCAATCTTTCCAGATGCTTTTTAGCGCAAAAAGCGCCACATAAGTCCACGGTCCCTATGCAGCTCTTTTTTCCGGACAATTGTTACATTTGCATTGCCGCCATATAGGCGTCCGCCACCATGTTGGCCTCGCCTTTCATCCGTTCCACGCCCTTGTCGATCCAGATGGCGTGGTCACACAGCCGTTTCACTTCCTCAATGGAGTGAGATACGTACAGGAGCGTAGTGCCGCCGCTGAGCAGTTCTTTCATGCGGGCTTCGCATTTTTGTCGGAACTTATAGTCGCCCACCGCCAGAATCTCGTCTACAATGAGAATGTCCGGCTTGACCATGGTGGCGATGGAAAAGCCCAGCCGGGCGCTCATGCCGGAGGAGAAGTTCTTCAGGGGGGAGTCCAGGAAATCCCACAATTCCGCAAAATCCACGATCTCGTCAAAGTGTTCTTTCATAAACTTCTCTGTATGGCCCAGCACGCAGCCGTTCAAATAAATATTCTCCCGGGCGGTCAGATCCGGACTAAAGCCCGCGCCCAGCTCGATTAATGGCGCCACGCTGCCGTTGACGGTGATGGACCCTTTATAGGGCTTTAATATGCCGCTGATGGCCTTCAGCATGGTGGATTTTCCGGAGCCGTTGGTTCCGATCAGCCCCCAGGCTTCTCCCTGCAGAACCTGAAAACTCACATCCTTCAGCGCCAGAAACTCCTGGAACATCAGTTCCTTTTTCATCAGCTTAATGACGTATTCCTTCAGGTTGTCCACCTTCTGGTTGGCAAGGTTAAAGCGGACGGTAACATGATCAACATCCACCATTACCCGTTTTTCATCCATGAGCATTCTCCTAAATCAAATATATAAAATAAATTTATCCTGATTCCTGGAAAAGCTCCAGGCCCCAACGAGCAGCATTCCCAAGGCCGCCGCCCATCCTGCCGTCAGGATCACAGGCCCGGGCATGGTTCCCGTATATACCAAATCCCGGAACTGGCCTACGTAAAAATACATGGGGTTGCAGTGCTTGACCACCCAGATCAGCCATTCCGGAAGAGATTCCAGGGGATAGAAAATGGGCGTCAAATACATCCAGGCGGTAGTGACCGCATTGTATATAAATTGAGTGTCCCGAAAAAACACATTGGCCTGGGCCAGGAACAGCCCCAATCCCACGCAGAACAGGTACAGCTGCAGCAGCACAAAGGGCGCCAGCAAAATATACCAGGTAAACTCTGCCCGGGTGACCAGCATGACGATTGCCAGCGCCCCCAGGGAGAAGATCAGATCCACCGCGCTGCTGGTGACGGTTGCCACCGTGAAAATATATTTGGGCACATAGGTTTTTTTCAACAGCGGGGCGTTATAATTGACGGAGTTGATGGCCTCGTGGGTAGAGCTGTTCATGAAATTAAACAGCAGCTGGCCGCAAAACAGATATACCGGGAAGTTCTCAATATTCCGGGCAAACATGGTGGAAAACACCATGGTCATGATCACCATGATCATCAGCGGGTTCAGAATGCTCCAAACATACCCCAGGAAACTGCGGCGGTACTTCAGTTTGATGTCTTTCATGACCATCAGCTTCAGAAGATCCCGATACTTCCAAAACTCCTGAATAAAGCCCTTCAGGCCACCTTTCGTTTGATTCATAACAGCTCCTTAAAAACAATGATCGTTAACACGCTTGTTCATTATATCACTGGATCAGGCCAAAATCAACCATAATCGGCTTTAAAACACGTTTTTGTATGAATCCTTCCCATGGCGTGACATGACTCCGGAAAAGGCTACACCAGCGGCGCGAACAGCCGCAGCACGCACTGCCAGATCAGCAGCCTGCCGCCGCGCCCGGTTCTGTATTTTTCCGTCACCTCTTCGCACTGAGGAAACAGGGCTTCAAAATCCCGGGCCATATCCTCCAGAGCGTCGCAGCCGTAGAGCAAAACGTTGTTTTCAAAATGGTGGTACAGGCTTCGGTAGTCCAGATTCGAGGTGCCGATGGAGGCGATGCTTCCATCGCACAGGCATTGCTTGGCGTGGCAGAAGCCGGGGGTATACTCAAAGATCCGCACCCCCTGGCTCACCAGCCCGCCGTAGTATGAGCGGGTCATTTTATACACCGTTTTCTTATCCGGGATCCCCGGGGTGATGATCCGCACATCCCCCCCCCGCTTGGCCGCCAGCTGCAAAGCCCGGGCGATTTCATCGGTAATGATAAGATAGGGGGTGGTGAAATACACGTATTCCTTGGCCTGGGAGATCAGATTCAGATACACATTTTCCGTAACACGCTCCGTCCCCAGGGGATCGTCGGCATAGGGCTGCACATAGCCCTCGCCGCTGACGGTGTGAACGATCCCCAGATACCTTCCGTAATCCTCTTTATTTCGCTCAACCAGATTCCACAGCTCCAGGAATGCCGCCGTCAGACTGTGTACCGCCTGTCCCTCCAGCCGCAGTCCCGTGTCCTTCCAATCTCCATAGGGATGGGAGCGGTCAAAGTATTCGTTGGCCAGATTGTACCCGCCGGTATATCCCACTTTGCCGTCGATCACCGTAATCTTCCGGTGATCCCGGTGATTCATAAACATATTCACCACAGGAACCGCGGGATTGAACACCTTGCAGCAGATCCCCTCCTGGTTCAGTTCCCGGGCAAACCGGAAGTTGACGTAGCCAATGCTGCCGATGTCATCATACATCAGCCGCACCTGTACGCCCTCCTTGGCCTTCCTGGCCAGAATCTGTCGGATCTCCCGGAAGGATTCGTCCTCTTCCACAATGAAATATTCCATAAAGATAAAGTCCCGGGCCTGTTCCAGATCCTCTTTCATGGCCTCAAAGGCGCTCGCGCCCCTGGCAAAGTACCGCACCCGGGTATTCTCCCACACCGGCCACCCCTGCCGCTGCAAGCAGCGGAAGCTGTTGGCGGCGGACAGATCCTCCCGGCCCAGTTTTTCCAGAGACTCCCCTTCCGGCAGCTGATGGGCACGGATCTGCCCCCGGATCTCCGCCAACTTTTTTTTCGTGACGGTGGAGTCCCCGATTACCACAAACAGCAGATACAGGCTTAATCCCATCACCGGAAACACCAGAATCAGCAGAATCCAGGACATCTTCATGGCGGAATTGGTATTCTTGCTGTAAAGCCGCAGCACCACCAGAGCACCGAGAAGGACGCTGCACAGAGATATCCAGGTGGAGTATCTGTTCAGCTCCAAAACCAGCAGGAGAAGCCACCCTACCTGAAACAATACGGAAATGGCTACAAAAATGATCCTGACGATGCTGTTTCTCTTACGCTTCTTCTCTCGACCCATAGGGTGTCTCCTTTCATGTTTCCTGTTTGCAAAAAAAGCAGCCGTTTCACGCGGCTGCTTTTGATCCGGTTATGAATTCGGTTCCTCCGGGGATGCTTTTGGGGGGTGTTCCATTTTTTGCAGCAGTTCCTCCGCACGCCGGGCATTTTCCGCCGCCTTGTCAATGCCTTCCGTGCTCTCCTTACTGAACATGATCCGCAGGGTCAGGATGATGAGCTTAATATCCAGAAGGGGAGAGTAATTCTCAATATACATCATATCCAGCCGCAGCTTGTCATAGGCGCTGGTATTGTATTTTCCGTAGATCTGGGCATAGCCGGTCAGTCCGCCCCGAACCTTTAGCCGGTAGGCAAACTCAGGAATCTCCTTACAGATCTCGTCCGCCAGGACCTTCCGTTCCGGCCGGGGACCGACAATGCTCATGTCCCCCTTCAGGATATTCAGAATTTGAGGCAGCTCGTCCAGCCGGGCGGCCCGAATGACCTTTCCCACCTTGGTGATTCGGGGATCGTTGTCCTCCGCCAGCACCGCGCCTGCATATTTTTCCGCGTCTACGATCATGCTGCGGAATTTCAGAATTTCAAATTCACGGCCGTTGCGGGTCATCCGCTTCTGCCGGTAGAATACCGGGCCTCCGTCCTCGATTTTGATGGCAGCAGCGATCACCAGCATCACCGGCGCGGCCACGATCATGGCAACGCTGCACAGCACCAGATCCATAGTCCGCTTGATGATCCGCTGCATGGGGGTCAGGCCGGTGCCCTTCACCAAAAGCAGGGGGGTATCGAACAGGGTATTGTCCCGGGCACCCCGAAGCATAATGTCCGTCAGCTTGGGGGCAACATAGGTGCGGATCCGGTGCTGGTAGCAGTATTTTAAAATGTCATTGCGCTCCTGGGCGGGAATGTCCGTCAGGATCACCGCCTCATAATTTCTGATCTCCCGGCAGATGGCGTCCACGCCCGCGTCCACACACAGAAGCTTGCTGATGTTGTATTTGTCCCGGCGGGAGTCAATCTTGATCTTCAGCCCTACCCCCCGCTTGTTGCCGTAAACCAACACCATATCATGGGGCGCGTAGAGTTTATAGTACAGCTCCGTGTAGGCATAGATCAGCACAATGGCGATGATCACTTCCAGCAGAAACAGAAGGATCATCGGCATAGGGGTAATCATCCGGTTGGCAATGAGGCACAGCTGAAAATAGCTGATAAAATTCGTCAGGAATAAGGAAATGATCTGGCCAATGATCAGATCCAGCCGGTGCAGCTGTCCAAACATAGTGCAGTCGGAATTCAGAAAGAAAACATACAGCAAAACAGCGTAGATCCCCATCAGCACATATTTGCCGTTATATCCGAAGTAGGGCAGTTCGTACTCTTTGCGGAAAAAGAAATAATACAAAACGGTCAGAAGAACCACTTCCAGCAGCGTCTCCGCCGCCCGGACGAATCCCTTGGTATCCTCATACGCGCCCCGGCTCAGTTTTCTCATGTTCGATCGACACGTTCCTCTCTATATAGGCCTGAATGAAAGCAAAGCCTTCCATGATGACACAGCTGCATGTTGGTATAAAATTATACCATGTTTTCAAGGAGAATGCAACCCTAAACCCATATCTCAAACAGCCGGTGCGCGCCCATTGGTTCCACCGGAGTGCTGCACGAAAATATACGAATCCCCCAGGCGTACCAAAAAAGAGGAGGCCGAAAAGCTCCCTGCTGGTAAAACAGTAATTTGCAAATTTCTTAGAACAGGCATGATTTCGGTCATGCCTGTTCTGCTTTTCGCAATACATCCACGGGGATATAGCCTATGAGGTCATAGCAGATGTGTATCTTCTGCTTTCGCTTGCCGCTTTGGCTGTCGGTGCTTCTACATAAACTGCCTTGACAAGCTCTCTGAGGGCGTAAGGAGCCAGCTCCGTGAGGATGCTGTTTTCTTCTTTGCCCTTTGGATAAACCGCTCTAAATTCTCTGCCTGCCGTTCCTGTTCGTCAACTTCCTGTTGCAGACCTTTGACCTCTGTGTTAAGCCTTCTTCGCTTCGATTCTTTCAAAAGTTAATTATCTATACAAAGCCTTTTCAATATTGGTGATAAAGCTGTCGGTTATGTGTTTCACGGACGGTATATGAAAGAAAACAACACGCCCATTGAATTTCTTTAACATATGCCAATACGCATCATTGCATAAGGATCGGTGAGGATGTGTTCCTATGAATGCAGATAAGCCATTTTCATTCAATGCAGTAGAAAGTGATTCTATGTCAAGCTGTGACATTACAATCATATCATTTTGCATGGCACATCGTTCAATGCGTATATTTCCCTTACGTTCTTTATCCAATCCAAACATATACACCGTATCATAATGTTGGTGTAGTGCATCTATGTCTTTGCAAAGCCCGCAATATGAGTTCGTTAAAAAGTATTTGTCACCATTCAAAGCCGAAACGAGCCTATAAGAAGAATTTCCCTTTCCCTTAAATGCAACAGATAGATTCATGGCAATCACCAACTTTCATTTCGATTGTCTATTTCCTTTGGTAATCGGCTGTCATCTATGTCTATACAGTGAACATCTTTTATAAATCTTGATGCCGCAGCGGAAAATTCAGCACATCCGCAAGCGACTTCAAGAATGTGCTTGTCGGTAATGACAGCTTTGATTTCGGAAACAATTTTTCAACTCTTGTCATTTGATTTTTCTCCCGATATTCAAATCTTGCCGCCACTTAGGAGCTTCGCCGTCATTTCCCCAATATTCATCTATGGCAACAATCTTATCGTTTTTCACTTGGACGAAAGATGATACATGAAAAGACAAAGGCAATACACCAGCCGTTCCAGTTCGCTGCTCTCGTACATAGTTCGGGCAACTTCTGCTTCCACCAAAGTACAATCGATGGAAATCATGCTGCCGTCAGCGAATTTGACCTCAACGCAGGCGGCGTCGATATTGAACGCACAGGAAATAACCTTATCCATAATATCCTCCCAAAAACGAAAAAATCCGAACCCTGCTCCTTCTGAGATAAGGTTCGGATTATTCGTCTTTGGTACGCCGGAACAGACACCGAACATAATTATAACATCCAATGCAATAGGTTTTATCATACCTCGCAGATTTTTGCAATAATATTTTTCATTTTTTCCGAGTTCAATAAAAATCCCCCATCATGCAGTTTCAATCCTACATGATGGGGGAAATCATTTACTCAAGCAGCCCGCTGTCCTGGTGATCATCCTCCAGGTACGGGGAGCGGCGGGTGGCGCTGGCCGTCTCCGGGGCCTCAAGGGGCGTCAGGATTACCTCATTCAGCTCCTGCACAGCCGCTTCGATCAGCACCGTCATCTCATCCGCATCAAAGGGGATGCCCTTTTTCTTGAGCAGCGTCTCTGCCGTCTCCAGGGCCTTCTGGAGCTTCTCAGCGCCGTGAATCTCCGTCCAGACCTGTTCCACGAACCGCACCACGTTGGCGGCAATGGACAGCTTGGTCTCGTTGTCCAGGTACGTCGTGGCGATCTGCTTGACCGCATAACCCAGCGTTCCGAAGATGGCGCACATGATCAGGCCCAGCAGCTGGGTGCCGTATGTAGTGATAAAAAATTCAAACATGGTTCAACCTCCTTAGTCGTCATGCAATGCCTGGATTCCCAGGGCTGTCAAAAAATCTTTTTGCTCATGCTTTACTTTGGCTGCATAGTCTAAAGCGGCGTGCATATCGCCGTTGCAGTGGGCGTCCGGGATGCGCTGCACTGCCCGGGCAGTTGCTTCGCCCAGGGCAATGGAGGCGGTGGTGGACTGGATCAGCATCCGATCCAGCTCCATGCGCTTGCGTTCCCGCTCTTCTTCGTGCTTTTCACGCTTGTCCAGATTTCGTTCTACCCGGCGGATCAGAAGCGCCGTCAGCGCCGATGGTACGCCCATAGCTGCCAGCAGCATCCACCAGCCGCTGGAAAGAAATTGTCCGATTTCAGTTCCCATTGGTATCACCCCTCTCAGACAATATCCATATGGACATTGGTTGCATCAATTGCGTAGCAGTAGCTCAGCCCCGGCAGGGTGTCCAGATAGTCCAACACCTGGGCTGCTGTCTTGCCCGGTACCCGGAAATCCACCGCCTTGCCATACAGGTGCCGGGAGTTGGAAACCCCGTCCACGTTGGCATTGTGGGTGGGACACCGGACGCCGCTGTTGGGGGTGAACGCCTTTCCGAAGTGCTCCCGGACATTGTCAATGGCCCGGACCATTCCCTCCTGGGGCTCCGCAGGGAAGCCGTTGCAGTACTTCCCGCCGCACTTGCACCGGAATTCCTCCCGGGTGAAGTATTTGATGTCGTTCCACCATAGGGCTTCTGTGCCGGTTTCTTCACTGTCCGGCTGGGTGGTGTCCGCTACCTTGAACCGGCCGTTAGCCACCGCATCCAGCAGGGCCGCCTGGGTCAGTTTGCCGGGAATTCCGTCATCCTCCAGGCCCTCGGCTGCCTGGAA
>CALWXR010000078.1 GCA_944385535.1 uncultured Oscillospiraceae bacterium | reverse complement strand
TTGCATAGCGCAAGCTGCCTGCCGAAAGGCGGGAGCCGTTTTGCGCCCTTTTTAGGGGTATGTTTTCATAACAAAAAAGCCCATCATCCCGAACCCGGGACGAAAGGCAATCCTTCCGCGGTACCACCCGCAATTCGCCGCTTTGCGGCGCGCTTTTCGGATGCTGACACATCCAAGACCTGTAACGGCGTCACCCGGCCCACTCTACTGATCGTTCAAGCGGCAGCTCCCGGGAGAAAGCCCGGCATTGTACCCAAGCGGCTTACACCATCCCGCTTTCGCTGTGTGGGCATTGTCAATGTCAGGCAGCCCGATCATTGCTTTTCTATATCTATGCTATACTAGCACATCCGGAAAAAAGATGCAAGTGTTTTTTCCGGCCTTGACGGCGTTTTTTCCAGGTGATATGATGGACAAAACAGCCGAAACCTATGGGGTTACGGCATAAAGATTGGAGAACGATGCTATGCGCTATGAATCTACCCAGCAGGCTATGGAGGCGCTGAAGAAGCTTCAGCAGACACAAAAGGCCTATGACCATGTTCTGGGCGTCCTTTACTTGGATGCCACCACTGCCGCGCCCGGGGATACCTGGGAAGGCCGGGGAAAAACCATGGAGATCATGTCCCAGATCACCTATGATCTGCTGGCGGATCCCCAAAACGGAGAGCTTCTTTCCTACCTGGAGGAACACGCCCGGGAGCTGGATCCGCAGACAAAGCGGGAGGCGGAGGTGCTGGGGAAAAACTACCGGCAGCTTCAGCGGATCCCGGCGGAGGAATATGTGGCATACTCCGTGCTGCTGAATGACGCTCAGAATGTATGGAAGAAGGCAAAAAAAGAGGATGATTTCCCTTCCTTTGCCCCGTATCTGGAAAAAATCGTGGACTATAACCGGAAGTTTGCCGGATACTATAATCCCAATGTACCCCCCTATGACGCCCTGCTGAACGAGTACGAAGAGGGTATGTGCATGGAAACCCTGGATCGGTTTTTCCGGGAGCTCCGGGAAAGTCTGGTACCTCTGATCGCCAGGGTGAAGGCAGCGGAACAGATCGACGATTCCTTCCTGCATAAACACTACCCTGTGGAGGTCCAGCGGAAGTTTTCCGACTATCTCATGGAGGTCATGGGGATGGACAGGAGCCACTGCGGCATTGCGGAAACGGAGCATCCCTATACCACCAACTTTAACAATAAGGACGTGCGGATCACCACCCACTATTATGAGGATAATCTGGTATCCTCCATGTTCTCCGTGATCCATGAAGGAGGCCATGCCCTTTATGAACTGGGGGCGGATGACCGGTACAATTATACCGCTCTGTCCGGCGGCGTTTCCATGGGCATCCACGAAAGCCAGAGCCGGTTTTACGAGAACATCATCGGAAGAAGTCCCGCTTTTGCCCACGCCATCTTCCCAAAGGTGAAGGAATTCTTCCCAGAGCAGCTGGAAGGGGTAGAGGAAGAGGACTTTTACCGGGCCATCAATAAGGCGGAGCCTTCCCTGATCCGCATTGAGGCGGATGAACTGACCTATACGCTCCATATTATGGTTCGCTACGAGATTGAGAAGCAGCTGATCGCCGGGACGCTGGCGGTTTGCCATGTGCCCCGGGAGTGGAAGCGGCTGTACCGGGAATACTTGGGCGTTGAGGTTCCCAACGACACACTGGGATGCCTCCAGGACAGCCACTGGAGCGGCGGCAGCTTCGGCTATTTCCCCTCCTACGCTTTGGGCAGCGCCTACGGCGCCCAGATGCTGGTAAAAATGCAAGAGGATTTGGGCGATATCTGGGCGGATGTGGCCCGTGGGGATCTTTCCAAAGTTACAGGCTGGCTGAGAGAGCACATTCACCGCCATGCCAGCTTCTACAAACCGGGAGAACTGTTCCGGTCTGTATGCGGAGAATTTGATCCCAAGTTCTATACCGATTATCTTACGGAAAAATATACCCGGTTGTATCGGCTGTAAGGGTATCGGCGGAACAGCCGGATCCGTCAGGAGGGATCCCCATTATGGAAATAAAAGAATTGGATCATGAACAGGTATTGGCACTTCTTCCGGAGCGGGATGTAAGGGCCCACAAGGGAGACTTTGGTAAGATCCTTCTGCTGTGCGGCAGCCGGGGATATACCGGGGCGGCCTATCTTGCCGCTATGGGCGCTTTACGCTGTGGGGCTGGACTGGTATTCCTGGGAGTACCGGAGAGCATTTACGCCATTGAAGCGGTGAAATTAAATGAACCGGTGGTATTTCCTCTGCCGGAGCGGGAAGGCGCCCTGGGAGAAAATGCGGTTCCGGAGATTCTGAGCAGGCTTCCCAAAATGGACGCTGTGCTCATTGGCCCCGGGCTGGGGCGGACGCCGGGAGTGCTGGCAGTGGTAAAAGCGGTGCTTGAAAACGCCGTATGTCCGGTGGTCGTGGATGCGGATGGCATAAATGTGCTCTGCCAGCATAGAGATTTACTGCGTGGAAGAGGGAATCCCACCATCCTGACGCCCCATGACGGGGAGTTTCGGCGGCTGGGCGGCGTTATCAGCCGGGATCGCATGGAATCCGCCGCTGCCCTGGCCGTGGCGCTGGGAAGCGTGGTGCTGCTGAAAGGCCACAGAACCTGCGTGACCGATGGTGCGGTCGGGTACCGCAACACCACCGGCAATCCCGGAATGGCGGTTGGCGGCAGCGGGGATGTGCTGGCAGGCATGATCGCCGCTTTGCTGGGGCAGGGGATGCCTGCTTTGGAGGCGGCTGCCTGCGCTGCCTGGCTCCATGGAGGGGCGGGGGATCTGTGCGCTCAGGAAATGGGGCAGTATGCCATGCTGCCTACGGATTATCTGAAGGTTCTTCCGCGACTACTGAAATAAGGCGGGATCCATATTGAAAAAAGCGGTGGGCTTCCTGATCCTGGTGTGCCTGCTCACGGGATGCTCTGAAAAAACCTCGGAACTGGAAAGGGTGCTGCGTGTTCGGTCTGAATTGCTGCAAGCGTCCTCCTGTTCCTTTGACGCGCAGATCACGGCGGACTATGGGGACAAGGTGTATTCCTTTTCCATGAATTGCCAGGGAGACGCCCAAGGGGAAATGACCTTTACGGTCACGGAACCGGAATCCATTTCAGGCGTTACAGGCCGGATCACGGAACAGACGGGAACGCTGACCTTTGACGGTACGGCCCTTTCCTTTGAACATCTGACGGATGAACAGATTACCCCGGTGACCGCCCCCTGGATCTTCCTGAAAACACTGCGCAGCGGCTGTATTACCTCCGCCGGAATGGAAGGGGAGCTTCTTCGGGTGAGCATTGACGACAGCTTTGAGGACGACGCCCTTCACCTGGATATTTGGCTGGATGAAAACGACATGCCGCAGGCGGCGGAGATTTCCTATGACGGAAGAAGCATTCTGTCGCTGCAGGTCAAAAACTTTACCATGGTGTAGCATTTTGCGGAAATCCTCCATAGGATATTTTACCAGCGCAACCGTATAAATTCCGGAGGTACGTGGGAAAATACTGTTACCGCGTTACATATGGGTTGGTCCGGTAGCGTGGCAAATATCCACGGAGGGTGAATCATATGACAGAACCATCAGTCAAGCGGGGCGACATATTCTACGCGGATCTGTCGCCGGTGGTGGGAAGCGAGCAGGGCGGCACCCGGCCTGTGCTCATCGTGCAAAATGATACGGGCAATCGCCATTCCCCCACAGTGATCGCCGCGGCCATTACCAGCCAAACCGGAAAAGCCCGGCTGCCTACCCATATCAACATTGCCGGCGGCAGCGTGGGCTTGAGCAAGGATTCCATCATCCTTTTAGAGCAGATTCGCACCATTGACAAGCGCCGGCTTCGGGAACACATGGGCCGCCTGGACGAAAACCAGATGGCCATGGTAGACGACGCCATAGCGGTCAGCTTCGGCTTGCCAGGAAGAACAACATGAATGTTACGCCTCCTTGCCCCATAGAGTGTGGTAAGGGGGCGATTCGTTTGGAAGGAAATTACAGTGTCCGCTTTGGCAGTCAGCCGGTGGGGAAGGTTCAGGTTCTGCGACAGGGGCTATACTACCGGTTTATCTGCCGCTGTCAGCTTTCCGGCGATGTGGTTTGCAGACTGCGGGTGGTCTGTGGAGGGCGTAAGGAAAGCCTTGGCGTGGTGGTTCCGATGGACGGCGGGTTTGGACTGGACACAAAGCTGCCGGTGAAACGGCTGGGGGAGGGGGAAATGGAATTTCTTCTGATTCCGAAGCATGACGTGCCTCAGGGAACCTTCGTTCCCATCTACCCGGACGAGCCGTTTGCCTATATCCAGCGACTGAAGGATGCCTATCTGGCCAGACAGGAGGGGCAGCTCGGAGCGGTTCTGCCATAAAACAATGCCCTTTTTTCAAAACGCTCGTTTTGAAAAAAGGGCAAAATAGCTTATAGCGCTAACTCCAAACCCACAGGACAGTGGTCAGAGCCCAGAATTTCCGTATAGATGGGTGCAGCGGCGATTTTCTGTGCCAGCCGGTCAGAAACCAAAAAGTAGTCAATGCGCCAGCCTGCGTTGTTCTTCCGGGCGTTGAAGCGGTAGCTCCACCAGCTGTAAACGCCGGTGAGATCCGGGTGAAGATGGCGGAAGGTATCGGTAAAGCCGGCGGTGAGAAGCTGACCGAAGCTTTCCCGCTCCTGGTCGGAAAAGCCCGCGTTTCCCCGGTTGGCCGCCGGATTTTTCAGGTCGATCTCCTGATGGGCCACGTTCAGATCGCCGCAGGCAATCACCGGCTTATGCTGATCCAGCTTGCGAAGATGCTCCCGGAAGGCCGCGTCCCATTTCAGCCGGTGGTCGATCCGGGCAAGGCCCTGCTGGGCATTGGGGGTATAGCAGGTGACCAGATAGAATTCCGGGTATTCCAGGGTGATGAGCCGCCCTTCCGTATCCAGTTCCGGGACGCCAACGCCGTAGGTAACCCCAATGGGGGGCTCTTTGGCAAAGATGGCGGTACCGGAGTACCCCTTCTTCTGGGCATAGCTCCAAAACTGCTGGTAACCGGACAGAGGCAGGCTGATTTGATCGGCCTGAAGCTTGGTTTCCTGCAGGCAGAAAAAGTCCGCGTGGGAAGCGTCAAAAAAATCCTGAAAGCCTTTTTGCACACAGGCTCTCAATCCATTTACATTCCAGGAGATCAGTTTCATTGTGTTTCCTCCGTTGCGTCAAAGACGGCGCTGTCGTCAAATAAAGATAAGCTGTCCCGATCCATGGTAATGCTGCGGCTGCCGCAGGTGATGATGACCTCCTGAGCGTTTGTAATGCCAAAGCAGGTCAGGGACAGGCAGGCGCAGGCGAGGGTAAAATCAGAATCGGCCAGATCCTGGGCGTGGTCTGACAAATCCAGATAGATTATCTGATCTACCCGGGAGGTAAGGATCCGGGTGCCATTGGGGAGGGGAGAGGTGAGCTGCTCATTTGCCGGTCCCATCAGATACAGAGCTATCAAATAGGACAGATCGTCGGTATGACCGGAGGCTTCCCGTGCTTCGGAGGCAATCACGCCGTCCTCTACGCCGAACTGAAATTCCTTACGCAAATAATAGAAGGTCACCGGCTCTTTGAACGGGTCCGCACAGCCGGGCATCAACAGACACAGGAGCAGACCCAAGCAGACAATACGCTTCATTCCCGATCCACCTCCGCATCAAAAGCCGGAAACGCAATGGTAAAGGTGGTGCCCTGACCCACTACGCTGGAAACATCGATCTGTCCCCGGTTCCGCTGAACAATGGTATGCACGATGGAAAGCCCCAGGCCGCTGCCGCCGGTTGCCCGGGAGCGGGCCTTATCCACCCGGTAAAAACGCTCAAATATGTGGGCAATGGCGTCCTCGGGAATGCCCATACCGGTATCCGTCACCTGTAAAACGGCGTTGTCCTCCTGGCGGCTCAGCCGCACAGTCAGGGAACCTCCGGGGAGGTTGTATTTAATGCCGTTTTCCATCAGATTGAATACGATTTGATAAAGATCATCTTCCAGGATCAGGATGGGCGTATCTTCTTCCAACTCCAAGTGAAAGGTGATGTTTGTCTGCATCGCGTTTGCCCGAAGCATTCTCGCCACCCGCTGTACTGTGGGAGCCATGTAAATGATCTCGCTTTCTTCGGTGCTTCGGCCTTCTGCCTTGGTCAGGGACAGCAGCTTAGTAGTCATGCGATTCAAACGCTCTGCCTCGCTGCCGATATCGCTGACAAATTCCCGGGTGGTCTCCAGATCCATGTCGTACTGTAAAATGGAATCCGTAAGCAGCTTGATGGAGGCGAGGGGGGTTTTCAGCTCATGGGAGGCGTCGGAGACAAACTGGCTGCGCTTGCGTTCGGAGGTTTGCAGCCGGTCGGTCAGATCGTTGATCTCTTCTGCCAAGACCGTCAGTTCATCGCTGCCGCTCATGTCAACTTTGTGTGAATAATCCCCCTCCCGGATGATCCGCATGGAGGCCATGATCCGCCGCAGCCGCCGGGAAAATGTTTTGGCAAAGGCCAGAGAGAAGACGACCACCACCACTTCCAGGAACAGGGTGATCCGAAGCACGGTAAGCTGCAGGGACCGGATCAAGGCGCCCTGGGTGGTGTCGTACTCCGTCATATAAACACAGCCTACCACAGTTCCGTAGTTGACAATGGGGGCGGCGGCCCGGGAATCGGTGGTGCCGTCATGGTATTGCCAGAAGAAAACTTTGTTGCCGGTGGGCGTATCATCACGGACTTGCAGGGCCTGCATGATCTCGGGGAACAGGGCATAGCTGCCTACACAGGATTCGCTGCTGTCGTAGAGAACCTTACCCTGTTGGTCCGTGATCATAAGGCGGGTGACGGTCAGGCTTTCCAGCTGATTGACGATCTGGGTAATGGTGGAGGTATTCAAAACCTCCAGGGTGGAGATCTCGTCGGCAGCCAGCATGCATTTTTCGATCATGGCAGATTCTTTGCTTTTGTAGAACAGCATCTGACTGATGCTGGAACAGTAGATATTCAGAATAAGCAGCACCACGAAGGTGATGACCACATAGGTCATCGCAAAACGAAATTGGGTGGTGCCGTATCCACGATAGGTGGATCTTTCATTTTCGGAAGTAATAACCAACGCCCCACTTTGTCATAATGTATTTCGGCTCTGCCGGATTTTCTTCCAGCTTTTCCCGCAGACGGCGGATATGGACGTCTACAGTGCGGATGTCGCTTCGGTATTCGTAAGCCCAGATGGTGTCCAGCAGGGCCTCCCGGGAATAGACCCGGTTGGGATTTCGCATAAGAAACTCGATCACATCGAATTCTTTGGCGGTCAGATCTGCCAGCTGGCCGCTTCGGTAGGCGTTCCGGGCGTCCAGATCCAGGGCGATGCTGCCAATGGTGAGGGTGTTGCCCGCCTGCTTTTTTTCGCTGCCCCCGGCGCGCCGGAGCAGGGCACGGATCCGGGCTTTCAGCTCCAGAATATTGAAAGGCTTGGTCAGATAATCGTCAGCCCCATGGTCAAAGCCCATCAGCTTATCCATGTCCTCCGCCTTGGCGGTAAGCATGATAATGGGAACATCGGAGAATTCCCGAATTTTCTCGCAGGCGGTCAGACCGTCCATATTGGGCATCATCACATCCAGTATCACCAGATCAGGATGCTGCTCCCGAACGGCTTGCACGGCTTCCAATCCGTCAGAGCCGGTGATTACCTCATAGCCCTCATTCTGCAAATTAAATCGAATGCCTTTTACCAGCAAGGCTTCGTCGTCTACAACCAGTATTTTCATGATGAACCTCCAATCGTGATCAGGGCAAGCAGGCTGTTTAATGTGTCCTGACCGATGCCCTGTACGTACAGCAATTCTTTCGCAGAAGAGAAGGGACCGTGGTTTTCCCGATATGTGAGGATCCGCTCCGCAAGCACTTCCCCAATGCCCGGAAGGGCCATCAGCTCTTCTTTCTCCGCAGTGTTAATATCGATGGGAAAGGAATAGCCCTGTTCTCCTTCGGTGGTTTCCTCCGCAGGGGCGGTTTGCCCGGTGGGCGTGGAGTGGATCGATGAGGAAAGCTGCAGCTGAACTTGAGACTCGACTGTATTTCTGCCCAGGAAAAATCCCAGGGTAAACCCGAAGAAAACCAAGGTAATCCTGATCAGTAGGGAAAGCGTGCGCTGTTTTTTCATGGGATCCCCCCTCCCGCATTGACGAGTGAAGAAAAAACTGCTATAATATAATCCATTATACACGACTTTGCGCCGCCGGACAAGTCCGGCAGAAAAATATTGAGGGAGAAAAATGAAAAACATGAAGCACCTTTCCGCGTTATTATGCCTGATCGTTTTGCTGCAGAGCCTGGTCGTACCCGGTTATGCTCAGGAGACCACCCAGAGCGAGACGACCCAGGAGACCCAGGCGATGGATGCCGCGGCCGAAGCGGTGCAGCAGACTTCCCAGATCCCTTTCGGCAGCGTCTGCATTCAAAATGGCTGTCGCACCATCAACGGCATGTACCCGCTGGGGGGTAGCGATCGGAAAATGGATACCGCCCAGGCGACGTTTGTCTATGAGACCAACACTGATACCGTTGTCTACAGCTACAACGCGGATACCAAGATGTCTCCCGGCACCCTGACCAAAATTGTCTTATGCCTGGTGACGATCGAGAACTGCGCCCTGGACGAGGTGGTGACCTGCTCTGAGGGCATTCAGTCCAAGGTTCCCGGCAGCGCCCTGCACGTCAGCCCTAACAGCCTGAAAAGCGGCGAGCAGCTTTCTGTGGAGGATCTGCTGCACTGTGTTCTGCTGCTGGGCGCCAATGATGCCGCTGTGGCGCTGGCTGAGCATGTGGCGGGAACCACCACCGCCTTTTTGCAGCTGATGAATCAGCGGGTGAAGCAAATGGGCTGTGCCAACACGGAGTTTGGCAACATTTCCGGCCTGGATACCGCGACCTCCTATTCCACCGCCCGGGATATGGCAAAAATCGTAACAGAGGCCACTAAGAACGAGACTTTCACCAGGATCTTTGGAACCACAGACTATACGGTGCCCGCTACCAATCTGGTGGAAGAGCGTACATTTCGAACTACGAACTACCTGATTGATAACTACAACATTTCTCAGTTCCTCAACAGCAATGTCACCGGAGGCCTTCCCAGCTACACCGCCAATTCCGGCGCTTCCCTGGCCTGCGTGGCGGAGAGCAACGGAATGCGGCTTGTGTTTGTTTCCCTGGGCAGCCAGCGTTTGCTCGATGAGGAGGAGAGCTGGAAGGTCACCTATTACGGCAACTTTGAGGAAATGATCGAACTGATCAAATATGTGCTGGACAACTTTAAGCCCAATCGGATCGTCTACGACGGCATGACGGTGAACCAGTGGGCGGTGGCCGGAGGAGAGAGCGAAGCGGTGGGTCTTGCCACGGTGAATGTGGACTCCATCGTTCCCGCAGGGGTGCAGATGCGAAATCTGATTTTTAACTATAACGTGGAGGGCGGCGGCCTGTCCGCTCCCATCTCCAAGGGCCAGCGGATCGCCACCGCGGAGCTTTGGTACCAAAACTCCTGCCTGACAGAGGTAGAGCTGTTTGCTATGTCTGATGTGAAGGCCTCCGCGGATTCCGGGGTTTCCATTCGTACCGTAGGAAGTCAAACCGATGAAAACAGCGGCGGGATTATGTCCGTGATTGGAACCATCTGTGTGATCATTCTGGGCCTGGTGGGAGCGTATCTGGGATTTAATTCCTATATGCGTTCCCGGGTTCGTGCCCAGCGGCGGAAAAGAAGAGCAGACCGCAGAAGGAGTCGGTAAACATGCTGGATTGGCGGGAACTGAAAATCCTTTGCCACAGCTGCACCCGGTGCGGCCTGTGCGAGACCAGACACAATGTGGTATTCGGCGTTGGAAAGGAAAACGCGGATATTCTGCTGGTCGGGGAGGGTCCGGGGGAGCAGGAGGATCTGACCGGGGAGCCCTTTGTAGGCCCGGCGGGAAAGCTGCTGGACGATATGCTTACCATTATCGACCTGGATCGGAACTCCAACTGCTATATTGCCAACATCGTCAAATGCCGTCCGCCGAAAAATCGGGATCCTTTGGAAACGGAACAGGAGGCATGTATTCCCTATCTTCGCAATCAGGTGGCCTTGATCCGGCCGAAGATCCTGATATGTCTGGGCAGGATTGCCGCCCAGCGGCTGATAGACCCGGATTTTCGGATCACCAAACAGCACGGGCAGTGGGTGGAGAAGAACGGAGTGTGGATGTGCGCCATCTACCACCCCTCAGCCCTGCTGCGGGATGTGAAAAAGCGTCCGGAAACCTTTGAGGATTTGCTGTCCATTCGGAAAAAGATCCAGGAATTGGGGATTCCCCTATAAAAAGATATTGACATTTGGCCCGATCAAAGGTATAATAATTGGGCTAAATACGCTAGTGTAGCACAGTCGGTAGTGCATCTCACTCGTAATGAGAAGGTCGCCTGTTCGAGTCAGGTCACTAGCTCCAAGGATCCCGGATGCTTCGGCATTCGGGATTCTGGCGTCAAGAGAACCGCGCATCGGGCAAATGGAAGTGTTTTTTAAACTCTAAATGAGCAAATTCAAATTGTACACAAATTGCAGAAAAAGGAAGCAGTCAAAGGCCCCCTTGTGTAAAGGGGGCTGTCACGGCGAAGCCGTGACTGGGGGATTGACGCGGCAGGGCGCTTCCCTTTTTGCCGAAGTGCGGGCGAATTCGCAACATTTCACTGCACAATCCCTCAGGCCCTACGGGCCAGCTCCCTTTACACTTTTGGAGCCTTGGGAGCTCCCGCTCCAGTGCAAATCCGAAATTGTGCATTTTTCAAATCTGCTCATTTAGAGTTTGAATCTACGGAATTGGGTTTTCGAATGAAGATTCATCTGTACTACGATCCAGAAAAAGCGTTGCGGGAGAGTACAGCGCTCTATGAATTGCTGGAAGCCCAGGAAAACGATCTGAAGAGCATGGAGGAGCCGCCTGATAGAAAGCAGCATTACGACAAGTATTTCTATATCAATCGATCCAAGGACGGAAAGCTTGGATTCGTACGCAATTATAA
>CALWXR010000077.1 GCA_944385535.1 uncultured Oscillospiraceae bacterium | reverse complement strand
ATTGGGTCTGTACTGCTTTTCTATTTCGCAAAATCGGCTAAAAAGTTTGGTTTTTTAGGGGTGCGAAGTTTGAGTTAGTTAAATTTTTTTATTTTCTATTGTATTTTCGGGAGTTTTGTGATATAATGATTAAAATTTGTAGTTGTTTCAGCTACAGATGAGTTATCAAATTAATATAGGAGAGTATCGCAATGTTCAACCGTTTCTTTAACGATATGAATAATAAGTCCGGTTATGGTATGTTCAATCATACTATCGGGCTTACATTGTCATACTCTTTTTAGGAAATCGTCAGTCTGCGAATGCCAAAGAAGATGCAGTGCAAGCCGAAACGAAAGTTTTTGCTTGCACTGCTTTTTTATATTTTGAGGAGGTAAGAAAATGAACGCACAAATTGACATCACCAATGTTACGCTCCAATCGAGTCGTCTTACCCTGCGACCCTGGAAGGAAACGGATTTGCCCGATTTCTACGAGTATGCAAGTGTAGACGGCGTTGGTCAAATGGCAGGCTGGACCCCTCACCGCAATTTGGAGGAATCAAAAATTATCCTTGGTCATTTCATCGAAGGCAAGAAATGTTTTGCCCTGGAGTATCAAGGCAAAGTTATTGGTTCCATAGGCATTGAGGAGTACAACGAAGCTAACTACCCGGAACTTGTAAATCTACAAGGACGGGAGATCGGCTATGTACTGTCCAAGAATTATTGGGGCAATGGCCTAATGCCGGAAGCTGTGCAGACCGTCATTCGCCATCTGTTTGATACTGTGAATCTCGATTTCATCTTGGCAGGTCACTTTGACTGGAATAATCAGTCCAGGCGAGTCATTGAAAAGTGTGGGTTTACCTATGTAAAAACTGTGGACTATAAAACCCGTTACGATACAATGGAGCGTTCCATGGAGTATATTCTACACAGGGAAGAAAGGAAATGAAAGTATGCTGACACATAAGGGAACTCAAAAACTGGAAACGAAACGTTTGATTTTGCGTAGGGCTATGACGGAGGATGCCCAACCAATGTATGAAAACTGGGCATCCGATCCGGAGGTAACCAAATACCTGACCTGGCCTGCCTACACATCTTCGGACATGGCGAAAGAGAGAATCGCAATCTGGATCGAGGATTATCGCAGCGATGATAACTACCAATGGATGATTGTTCCAAAGGAATTGAATCAGCCCATCGGCTCCATTAGCGTTGTTTCCAAGGATGACAATGTCGGAAAGGCAGAAATTGGCTACTGCATCGGTAAGGCGTGGTGGCACCAGGGAATCATGTCTGAGGCACTTCAAGTCGTGATTGACTTCCTGTTCGAGGAAGTTGGGATGCTCCGGATTGAAGCAAAGCACGACCCCAACAATCCCCACTCCGGCGGTGTCATGCGAAAGTGCGGCATGAAGTACGAGGGGACTTCCAGAAAATCCAGCCGAAATAACCAGGGTGTGTGCGACACTGCCTGCTTCTCCATTCTCCGGGAGGAGTATAACAAAAAGCATCATTTTATGGAGGACTTCGTTCCAGAGGACGAGGAATCGCTGGTACAGGAAGTCTACCGCCGTTTTAATGAAGATACTCGGCTGACCAAGTCCAAGGCTGCCCAGGTGGAGTTTCTCACCACAGTAAGGTATATTGAACGGTATCTCAAGCCTGGAGTTCAGATTCTGGACATCGGCGCCGGGGCCGGTGAATACAGCTTGTACTTTGCAAAAAAGGGCTTCCAAGTATCTGCTATTGAATTAGCTGACAGTAATATCGCTTCATTCCGAGCAAAAATCACGGAGAATCTTCCTCTCGTTCTAACCCAAGGCAACGCGTTAGATTTGAGCCGTTATGCAGACAACTCTTTTGATATTGTATTGCTCTTTGGACCCTTATACCATCTCCATAATAACACCGATAAGCTACAATGTATTCGTGAAGCTAAACGAGTCTGTAAGCCATCTGGGAAAATTTTCTTTGCATTCATTTCAAACGATATTGTGATTCTAACCATGCAGCAGGAACACCCGGAGTATCTTTTGGAAGGAGCCTATGACAAAGAATCATTCAAGCTGGACGATTTTCCTTTCGTCTTTCATACTCTTGAGCGGTGCAGAGAGCTTTTGGTGCAGAGCGGCATCCGAATTTGCAACGAAGTCGCATCTGATGGTGTAAGTGAGCTATTGAAAGAACTTATCAATGGCATGGATGAAGCTACATATCAGCAATATTTACGCTATCATTACTATATTTGTGAAAAGCCTGAATGTTTGGGTATGAGTAATCACTTGTTATTTGTAGGAGATATTTCTGACTAAGATTGCAAAACGATCACGGTAGCCGTGGCAGGGAGTACGTAAATTCGTTGCTGAATCAAATCTATAAGCATATTAATTCAAGAAATAGTATCAGACCATCGAAAAAGAATTCGAAGAATTTGCCACTTCAGAGGCAAATAAAACCCGAATCATTTTCCGGGCGTGCGGTTCCTTTCTTTGGAACAAAAAAGGATTTCATGTCCGCCTTTTCCAGCTGAAGCAAATAGATCTTTTTTTCAATTCCTCCGGCGTATCCTGTTAGACTGCCGTTTGTCCCTACAACCCGATGGCAGGGAACCAGGATGGAAATCTTATTATGGCCAACCGCGCCGCCAACGGCCTGGGCGGACATACGGGGCAAGCCTTTCTTCAACGCGATCCGCTTTGCGATCTGGCCATAGGTCATGGTCTGGCCGTATGGAATGGTACAGAGGATCTCCCACACTTCCTTCTGAAAGGCTGTGCCTGTAAAATGAAGGGGCAGGGTAAAATCCGGCTCCCTTCCGGAAAAGTAAATATCAAGCCATTGTTTTGCTTTTACAAAAAGGGGAATTTCCTTTTCCTGGTGTTCTTTGTCAAGATACGTTTCGGCATATTTTTGTCCTTCAAACCACAAGCCGGTGAAACCGGTCTCGTCCGCAGTTAAACGAATCGTTCCCATAGGGGAATCATAATGGCTGATGTATTGCATAAACAACCCTCCGTGCCAAAATACCGGTTGGAATCCATCCACTTTGGCGTCTCCATAAGGAGAATTCAAGCGCCGGCCCTTCTATCATCCTGTCTTTTCAATTCGCCATAATAACATATTATCACAATATCGTAGAAAAAGCTATAAAAATCGCCAATGATTATCTATTCCCTGAATTTAGGTTCATTGCCTGTCAGGCCATAATCCGTGCGATGAATCCCCATGGGATGTGGGATTCCCTCTCGCCAAACCGCCAGAACCTGCACCATCATGGTTAGGCTCCGGCGGTTCTTTCATGAAGCTCCTGCTCCAATTTGCGGCTTATTCGCTACTGGAACGGATACGCCTCAATAGGCTTTAGATCCACTTCCAGCGGCTCATAGTTGGCCAGGATGGTCATGGCTTCCTGATGGGAAATGGGCTGCAAAGTGGTGTCCTGGCCGGTCAGATCCGGGCTTCGGAACTAGGGATTGTCCGGGTCGGCGTCCTCGTCATAGCGCAGATAGTCCACCAGCACCGCCTGATCCGCTTCCAGCCGGTAATACCGGTAGGCTTTGTTTACCGGGCCGTAATGGTACACCGCTTCCACGATCCCGTCTTGGCAAATGGTCAGGCTACCGTCGGACACCATGGAATACCTGCTGACCGTTCCGTCAAACATGGTGTAAACTGAGAACCGGTCATCCTCCTGCCAGATCAGTTCCTCTTGCCCGTCGCCGTTTAAGTCCCGGATGTCATAGGACCACCGGGGCCACTGCTCCTCCGGGGAGGTCAGCCGGTAGCGGATCTTTTCCTCGTAGCTTTCATTGGCATACGCATCCGCAACCAAGCCGTTTTCTCTTGTCTGGAAGGTAACGGGCGTCTCCAGAGGATACTCGGTCAAAGGCTGAAGCGTCAGAGGAATCCGCTGATAGGAATTGTAGATCCCGTCAAATTCCTCTTCGGTAATGTGGGTATACACGTCCCACTGGGTAAGATCATACTGCCGGTACTCCCCTTCCGGGTGCCCGGGAAGGTATTGGATATGGGAAAGCCCTTGGTGAACGCCGTTGTCCGCTTTGGAAAAATAATAGTCTGTATCCCCGGGAAATACACCGTAACCGATCACCTGATTTTCGCAGGGATACAGCCAGACCGCGGCGTTGGAAAACAGGGTCGCTTCCCCCTCCACTTCCCAATAAATCGCCGTACAGTACCCGTCCCGGCCAATGAGCAGATCATCCACCCCATTGCCGTCAATATCATAAAAGGCGTAGCCTAAGTCCCGGGCGCCTTCCTCTGTGGTTTTCTCCAGGGTTTGTCTGACCCAGGCTGCAAAGCTTTCTTTTTTGAACGACGCTTCATACTCAGCATGAAACCGCAGGGATTCCTGTTGAGCCGCTTCCTCCAGGGCTTCCACTTCAGCGCGAATCCCATCCATTTCCGCCTGGGTAAGGGTGTGGGGCTGGATGGAAAAATCAAACAGATCCGCAATCTGCTCCATCAGCTCCCGGGTCATCCGGTCGATCCCCGTGCGGCTGTCAAACCGAACGCAGAAGTATCCATCCTCCCGCTGGGCCAGGATCAGCGCATCTTCCTCTCCCATAGCCAGCAGGGCGGTCCCTCCGTCGCTCATGGTATATTCCCACTCCTGAAACCTGTCCAGATTTTCCACAGCCGCGTAGTAGTACTTAAAATATCCCTTCCGGTAATACTGGAAATCCGCGTGTATCACATAGGGCCATTCCATTTCTTCCCCATCTGGCTGAATGTCCACCACCAAGTTGAAGGTTCCTTCCGGATGAAAAATGCCGGCCCAGTACTCCACCTGGGCATAGGGCCGGTCAATACAGACGCCGGAAAGCTCCAGTGCATCCAGCAGAATCTGGCTTTGGTCATACGGCACGCTGATCCCGTCACTGAGCATTTTTAAGCCGTGTTTTTCGGCGATCCGCGCCACTTGCTCCTTCTTTTCCCAGTCGGACACAGCTTCCTCATCAATGGACTCCAAATAGTCCCGGGCTTCCTTGACCGCCTGCTGATTGGGGCTGTCCGCGAAGCCTTGGACGGAGATCACCTCCACCGTCTTTTCCTGCTCTTCAATCACCTGCCAGTTAGGGCCGTAGTGCTCCTCTCTTGTCACCGAATACTGGCCGATCTTCATATCCTGCAAACGCAGCACGTAGGCCACCGCGCAGCCCACCAGCAGCAGCGTCAGGGCGATGACGGCCGCAATCAGCCACATTTTTTTCGCAGGCATTCTTCTCCGGGTAACGGTGATATTTCGGAATTGCTGGGCGTCCCACACGTAGGTTCCCTTGGCGTCGCCGATCATATCCAGAATATCGTTGGCTTTCATAACAGTCCCTCCTTTTCCAGCACAGTCCTGAGTTTCCCTCTGGTGCGATAGAGCATGGATGTGACCTTGCTGCCTGAGAAGCCGAAGGCGGCGGCAATGTCTTTCACAGGATCTAAGTACCAATACCGGCACAGGAACACCCGCCGCTCGGTCTCCGGCAGGGAATCCAGAAACCGGTTGAACACCATAGCCAATTCCTTGCGCTCCAAGGCTTTCTCCGCACTTTCACCGCTGTCAATACATTCTTCCAGCTCCTCCAGAGCAAGCACCATCTCTCCCCCGCCCCGCTTGACCCGGTTTTGGGACCGCCACCGGTCAATGGAAAGGTGCCGGGTGATCTTGCCCAAAAAGGTGGCCAGGATGGCCGGACGCTTGGGGGGCATGGCATTCCAAGCGGCCATATAAGTATCGTTCACGCACTCCTGGGCGTCTTCCTGATTGGTCAGAATCCGATAAGCAATGGAGTAGCAATACCCGCCGTATTTTCCGGCGGTTTCCGATATGGCGTTTTCCGAGCGGTTCCAGTATAGGTCGATGATCTTCTCATCCTCCATACCAATCCCTCCTTTTTATAATTTTGCCTCTCTACCCTCTATTACGACGTTTTTCCTTGGATATTGCATGGAGCCGGAAAAATTTTTCAATTATTTTTTCATAACCTATAGCAAAACGGACTCTGAATGCTACATCAGAGTCCGTTTCAGAGTGTTGAAAAAGCTTCTGGCGCTTACAGCGCCAAAGGCCCCCTTGTGCAAAGGGGGCAGTTACGGCTAAGCCGTGACTGGGGGATTGTGCGGTACAATGTGCGAATTCGCCCGCACTCCGGCAAAGAGAGAACATTCTGCCGCTTCAATCCCTCCGAGCAGGCTTCGCCTGCCCACCTCCCTTTGCACTTCGGAGGCTTTGGCGCAGTGCTTGTTTATAAGCTTCTACCCGGAAACTTACTTTCTCGACAGCCTGAAACGGACTCTGAATGCTACATCAGAGTCCGTTTCTCTCATTGGAATCATTCCTGGGCCGCTTCCCACTGTTCCATCAGCTCCAGCAGCAGTCCTTCCGCTTCTTCCTTTTCCTGAAGCAGACGGGTCAGCTCCTGATAGTCGGAGGCGGCGGCTTCGATTTTTCCGTCGAACTCTGCCACCACAGCCTCCTGCTTTTCGATCTCCCGTTCCAGGCGGCGGATCTGCTTATCCACGTCCTTGGTGCCGCCCTTGGGCTTTTCCTTTTTGGGCTTTGGCTGCGGGGCCGCCACCGGCTTGGCCGCGGCTTCATGCTCCAAAATAGAGCGATACTTCTGGTAGCCGCAGGGGAAGTCCCGGATTTTTCCGTCCTCCAGCAGCCAGATCCGCTCGGCAAACTTCTCAATAAAGTACCGGTCATGGCTGACGAACAGCAGCACGCCTTCAAATTCCTCAATGGCCGCCTCAATCCACTCCCGGGAGGCGATGTCCAGATGGTTGGTGGGCTCGTCCAGGATCAGCAGATTGATTTTTTCTTCCATAAGCATACACAGCCGCAGGCGGCTCTGCTCACCGCCGGACAGGGTTCCCACGGTCTTGAACACGTCCTCCCCCTGGAACATAAAGGCGCCCAGCCGGTCCCGGGCTGTCTGAGGGGTGCAGTTCTTTTCGTAAAGCATGGTGTCGTACAGGGTTCGCTCCGGATGGGCAAAATGGATGATCTGAGGCAGATACCCCCATTTTACCGTGGGGCCGAACTGAATCTTACCGGCGCAGTCCTCCTCCCCCAGCAGACACTTGAGGAAGGTGGATTTTCCCGTGCCGTTATCTCCCAGCAGGGCGATCCGCTCCCCACCTTCCACATTCAGATTCACATCAGAAAACAGCGTCCGCTCCCCAAAGGATTTGGACAGGTTTTTCAGCTTAAACACCACATCCCCGGAAAACTCCTTTTCCCCGAAGGTGGCCTTCATGGTCCGTTCCGTTTTGGGCTTTTCGGTTTTCTTGATCCGCTCCATCCGGTGCTGGATGGACATGGCCCGGCGGTACAAGGCCCGATTATTGATGCCCCAGCCCTTCATTCGCTCTACCGTGTAGCCCAGCTGCTTCAGCTTCGCCTGCTCTTGCTGATACTGCTTCATCTGCAAGTCAAACCGGGCTTGCTTTTCATCCATGTAGAAGGAGTAGTTGCCGGAGTAAAATTCCCCGTGGCCGTCCACGATCTCAATCACCCGGTCCGCCACCTGATCGATGAAGTAACGGTCATGGGAAATGGCCAGCACCGTGCCCTTAAAGGCGTTGATATATTGCTCCAGCCATTCCACGCTGTTTAAGTCCAGGTGGTTGGTTGGCTCGTCCAAAAGCAGAATGTCGGTTTTTTCCAGCAGCAGCCTCGCCAGGTTCACCCGGGTCTTTTCCCCGCCGGAGAGGCTTAAAAAGAACTGCTCCCGCATCTGCGCCGGGATGCCCAGACCATTGCAGATCTTGTCCACCTCCACATCCATTTCATAGCCGCCGCCGGACTGGAAGCGGTTGGACAGGTCGTCATATTCCTTCAGAAGCTGATCCGAAGCGCCATGGGCCATTTCCCGCTCCAATCGCTCCATTTTTCGCTGCAGCGCCATGATATCCCCATAGGCGGAGCGCAGCACATCCTCCACAGTATAGGTCTCGGGAAATTTGGGAATCTGAGAGATGAGCCCCAGACGCTTATTGGGGTTCACATAGACCTCGCCCTCGTCATAGTCCATCTGTCCGGTGAGGATATTGAACAATGTGGTCTTTCCGCAGCCGTTCCGGCCCAGAATTGCCACACACTCCCCCTCCTGGATTTCAAAGGAAAGGCCCTGGAGCAGATTTTCCCCGATGACAAAAAACTTGGTCAGGTTGGTTACTTGTATATCTACCATGGTTTTTCTCCAAAACTACAGTTGCTCGTTGATTTCATCTAATATCCTTTTCAGCTCTTCCGAAGAATACAGCTGGTTCACAGCCTGAAGCAGGGCGTTGGCGCTCATATGCTCCGGCAGATCCAGTTTCTTCAAAAGGGCCTTCCGCCTCTGCCCGGCATTGGCTCCGCCGGACAGTCCCCAATCCATAAAATCCTGCTTGGTGATGGCGGAAGCCGCCGGGGCGTTTTCCCCTTCTCTGGTAGCCCCCGCCCGGCGGAGGGCTTCCAGAATGATTTCCCGGGACATACCCTCCACCCCCAGCTTCCCTTCCTTGCCGGGAGCCGCTTTCCGCCGCTCCTTTCCGGGAATATCGGGTATATAGGCATGCTTCAGATATTTGCCGGGTATGGCGCTTTTGATGTGATTGCGGATCACAAAGCCCGCCCCATCGGAATCGGTGAACACAATCAATCCCCTTGTTTCCGCCACCCGCCGCAGAAGACGCATCTGCTGCTGATCCTTGAATATTCCGAAGCCGGATGTTTCCAGAATGGGGGCGTCCACAATTTGGCTCAGGGTGTTTTTATCATAGCGTCCCTCCACCACAATGGCCTCCCGGATCTTAACCATTGCGTCCCTCCTGAGCCAGCTTCAGAAGCAGCAGCTCCAGCAGACGCTGGCTGTCGTCAAAGGAGGTTTTCATCTGATAGTCGGTTTCCATAACCAAACTGGCTGCTTTCCTGCAATACTCCGGAGAAAAGCGTCTGGCAGAGTCCATGATTTTTCTGGCCGGGTAATCCGGCAAGCCGTACAGCCGCTGAAGCTCCAAAGCGTTTTTCCCGTTATCCAGCAAGATTCGGGCGGCGGAGATCCGGCGGAAATTGCCGCCGACGGCGCCTAAAATCGCCAAAGGCTCCTGCTGCATTTTCAGCAGCTGCTGAAGCTTCAGAAGAGCCTGATCGTAACGGCCGGCGCTTAAAAAGTCGGTCATCTGAAACACCACCGCGTCCATCACCGGTTCTGTCACCGCGTCAATATCCGCTTTTACAATGACGCCGCTGCCAGAATAGGCGCAGATCTTCTCGATCTCACCGCTTAGGGCGGTCATGGTACCGCCGGTAATATCGATCAGGTAGGCGCACAAATCTGTAGAAATCCGCTTATCATGGGCAGCAAAATGCCGGGTCACCCAGGCGATCAGATCCTTTTGACTTTGCTTGGCAAATTCCACAACGGCGCCATGGTTGCTGACTGCTTCCCACAGCTTTTTCAGCCGCTTGTCCGGCTTCCATGCCACCGTGTCATAGGTAAAGACAACGGTGCAGTAGTCCGGTATGTCACTGAGGATCTCGGCGGCCCGGTTTCTGCTCCCTTCATCCAGCTTGAACAGGTCAATGTCATCTACCTGCACCAGGGTAAAGTCCGCCATCATAGGCAGATTCTCCACCGCGTCCGCAAAGGTCTGCAGGTCAAAGGTCTCCTGATTCAGCCTGTGAAAGTTAAAGGACTCCGTCAGCGGATCCAGCAGCTGCTTTTTGATCTGGTTCAGATAGTGATTCAGCAGAAATGCCTCTTCCCCGTGAAAAAAATACAGCCTGCCCAGGCTTCGTTTGGTCAACGCCGCTTTCAATTCCTGTAATCCGCCCCCAGCGGCCTGTTTTTTTGCCATAGCGTCACCTTCTGATCACAATTGTTCCGTGCCGGTCTGTTCGATAAATCTGACAGCCAAAATCCCTAAGCCGTTCCAAGGTCTCCGGCGCCGGGTGGCCGTAAGGATTGTCCGCGCCCACGGAAATGCAAACAATTTCCGGGGAAACGGCGGTAAGCAGTTCCTCACAAGCAGCATATTTTGAACCGTGGTGCCCGGCGACCAGCACATCCACGTCAAAACGCCCCATCCTTTTCAGCAAACTGCGTTCACCGGAAGCGCTTCGGTCACCGGTAATGAGTATATCACAATTTTCCGTATCAAACAAGATACAAAGGCTGTCTTCGTTGCTGTTTCCCCCATCATCCGGCGGAAAAATGCGAATCTCTCCCCCATCAAAGGCTAGCCGGGTCTCTTCTGTGACATATACCGTCTGTCCGGCGCCCTTGTCCAAATCCGAAAGCTGGCTGTCCGCGGGGAGCATCAGCAGCGCCGTGTTTATTCGGCTCAGAAAATACGCCGCGCCGCCAGCGTGGTCACGGTCCCCATGGGTCAAAATCAATCCGTCCAATTTCGTGATTCCCTGGCTGAGCAATGTTTCCGCCGCCGCGTCCGCGGCTTCTTCATCGTCGCTTCCCCCGCAGTCCACCATATAGACACGCCCTCCGGTTTGCAGCAAAACGCATTGCCCCTGCCCCACATCCAGCACCGTGATCCGGGTATTATCCAGCAGCGGTTCCAGCCAGGAGGCCATCAGCGCCAGGCAAAGGCCCAGGCAGGCGCAGCAGCTCAGAATCACCGGTCTTTTCTTTCTGCTTATGAGGAACACCGTCAAAAGGACATAGACAAAAACCAGCCAGAAGGTGACATAGACGCTTCTGGTATAAACCGCCGCCAACGGCGCATCCGCCAGGATCCGGGCAGAGATCAGCACATACCGGATGGGCCAGGAAACCAGCCAGGCCAGTGCCGCCGCCCCGGTTTGCCACACAAATTGCAGCACCGCCACAGCTGTAATGCCGTAGAAAATTAAACTGATGATCCACAGTGTCAGAAGATTGGTCACCGCGCCTATCAGACTGACCGCCCCAAAATACCAGGCGCAAAGGGGCGTGGTCAGCGTCATCGCGCTGAGAGACACCGATACGGAGGAGGCAAACCATGGAATCAGGCGGGCTTGAATATTCTTACCCTTTTTCACCGGAAGCTTCCGGTTCATCCAGCCCAGGATCCTGCCGCTGAACAGCTGGATCCCCGCTACGCTGGCAACAGAAAGCTGAAAACCCACATTGGTGATCGTCAGAGGATTCACCATCAGCATGGTAAGGCAAGCAAAGGATAAAGCTGTAGGCCCGTCATATTCCTTGTCAAACAGCATTGCCAGCATCATCAGTCCCGACATAAGGCAAGCCCGGTTGACCGAAGGACTGAAGCCCGCCACAGCCGCAAAGAGCGCCAGCACCGGGATCCCCACCAGTGCAGTCAGGAACCGCTTTCGAAAGCTCACCGCCATGACCAGCGCAAACAGAATAGACACATGAAGGCCGGACACTGCCACCACATGGCGAATACCGCTGATTTGGAAATTGGTATCCGTTTCATAGTCCAGTCCGGAGGTATCTCCCAGGAGCAGCGCCACAGCAAAGGGGGCCGCATCCTCGGGAAAAGCGCTTTGGATCCGGGCTTTGATATCCTTACGCAAAACCGCGGGAAGATCCCGTAAAAGCGTTTTTTCGCCGGCCTCCACCTGTAATTGGTCCTGCTGATAGGCAAGAAGAAAGATCCCCTTTCCGGAATAATAGGATCCAGGCCCGTCACCGTCCGGGGCAGTCAGGCGAAAACGGAACTGTCCGGCGATCCTGTCCCCCGGTTCCAGGTTTCTTTTTTCCTTCAGATAAACACGAACCTGATAGGTCTTTCCCTGTATTTGCATACGGCCGTCCACGGCGGATCCATAGTCTGTTTCATAGCTGTAATCGGATACTTCCATAGT